>CAYXHX010000005.1:0-20102 GCA_964464835.1 uncultured Chitinophagaceae bacterium
AATGGTGAAAGAAGAATTGTTTCCGCCGCGCACTGAATGGATATTTTTTGAAACCGGGATAGCGCATAATTCCGGTTTCATTTTTTTTTAAAATTCTCATCAATTTTCATCCATCAAAGTGGAAATACTTTTTATTATTTAAGAAATACCTTTTTCGGGGTATCTGTAGAAAATACAGAAATAGTATCTATGCCCTGAAATGAAAGTTCAATGAAGTATCATCAATTCCTTTCCCTGCCATTTTTATTATTGTTGCTCGGGAATTTTTATTGTATCTATTATTTTACTACACATGCAAATGGATTTGACACCGTCATTTGGATCTATTGGTCTCAAAGTATGATTATTGGGCTATTTAATTTTTTAGACTTACTTACTGTAAAAAACTTTGATGCCAACGATTTTAGAATAAATGGGCAGCCAATGCAAAAAGGCAGAAATGGCTGCGCGGCTTTCTTGTTCCTGTTTCATTATGGTGTATTTCATATTGTATATTTCATTTTCCTCGCAACCAAACTGGGCTTGCAATCTGCAATAACAAAAGTGGTGTTCATTGGCATACTTTTATTTCTTGTAGAATCCTTAGTTAGTTTCTTGTATCGGAAAAGAATGGAGCAAGCACGTACCATCAATTACGGGGTTTTATTTATGCTACCTTACTTACGAATTATACCCATGCACATTTTTATTATGATACCTGTATTCATAGGTATTGGTGGAAGTATATTGTTTTTGATCTTAAAATTTATCGCAGATATCCTTTCCTTTTTATTATATGGGCGCTTATTCAAAAAAAACTTAACGGCTTGATAGGGATATTCAAAAAACAAAAAACTATTTTTCTGAATTACATTTTTTCAAACATATTTTTTTTAATTTGTGTAAACAAAGATTAGCGCTTGTAAATTTTCTTTAGAATAAAATTGAATGAATAAATTTTCATTACTTGATAATCCTGCCGAATCCATCCGGCCAACCAGGAAAAAGCCATTGTTTCCCATTGGTGATAGAATGCATGAATACCTGGTGGAATATGGCCGGGAAATGAATCTCCCTGCGGGTTACAGGGATTTATTGCGATTTACATACTCTGTGCCATTAAAAGATAAATTTGGAAAAGATACCCTTTGGGAAAGTGTAAGCTATGATATGCGTGATTGGAAATATTTACGGGAAAGCTTAGTAAGTATTTATGCAAGTATTAAAACGGAAGGCGACCTGAGTTTTACCAATCACCTTGATGTAGCACGAATAGATTTTTGCAGCTTTGGAAACAGCCAGCCTTTCCGTATCCGCATCATCAATAAATATAATGACAACTACGATCATTATTATATTAAACCTGCTGATGCAAACCGCGTATATGGACTGGAGTTGGAACATTTATTATCCCCCAACCGAATTACTTATCTCACCAATCATCAAACACTTGTAGAAGAACATATTCCCGGGATACCCGGAGATATTTTTGTTCAAAATTATTTGCACCGCCCGGATGCAAACCCCATCCGTATTGCAAAGGAATTTGTGAAATTCAATGAACGCTGTTTCGTACGCTTGCTGGGTGATATGCGCAGTTATAATTTTGTCATTAATATTACTCCGGATATTGAAGACGTTCAATATACCATTCATGCCATAGATTTTGACCAGCAATCGTATGAAGGCCGCAAGAATCTTTACCTCCCGCAATTTTTCAAAGAAAATAAACCCCTCGTGGAATTGGTGATGAAGCATTTAAATACTTCCACCATTGCACAATACCAGGCGGAAGAGCATACAATGATGGCTTTCCGGCTTATTTCATCGCGCTACCGGATTATGGAATTGCTTGATATTATGCATACCGATACAATATCTAAAACGGAAAAAATAGAACAATTGCGAAATGAATTAGCTGAACATTATCAGCAAAACTTTTTTTTACGTTCGGAAAATATGGGGGAAATTTTAAAGATGCAATTGAAACAATCTCTCCGCTCCAGTTTAAAACTAATTCCTAAAACAAAAAGCCGGTTCAGCGATTAAAATAAAATTTATTTTTCAGCTTGATTTTTTTTGATGGCCAATAAAGAAAAATCACTCTCTTCATTTTCAATTGTATTTCCCAAAACTCCCAGTGCATCAATTGACAAATTCACCTTGTCACCTGCTTCCAGCCATTGTGGTGTAAAGTTGGGATCATGCAATTTACCGGTACCGTTCAATTCAAGGAAACATCCTGTACCACAGGTTCCGCTGCCAATAACGTCTCCAGGCTGAAGCGTTACACCATAAGAACAACGTTCAATAATTTCTGCAAATGTCCAATCCATATCACCCACATTTCCTTCACTCACTTTTTTTCCATTAACGGTACATTCCATTTTCAAATTCCATGACCTGCCGGTATGCCCTTCCTTTGCAGGGATTTCATATTGCTCCAATTCATCTAAGCTCACGAGGTATGGCCCGATTGCGGTAGAAAAATCTTTTCCTTTGGCAGGCCCAAGGTTCAATTGCATTTCTTCCATTTGCAATCCACGTGCACTGAAGTCATTCATGATCATTAATCCACCAATATAATCATCTGCATCTGCTGCCCGGATATTTCTTCCTGCCCTGCAAATAACAATTGCTGCTTCCAGTTCAAAATCTAATTTTTGAAAATGATCGGGCATACAAAAAACTTTCCCCGGCCCTTGAATACTGTGATGATTGGTAAAATAAAATATAGGGAATTCATCAAATGCGGGGATCATTTCCACGCCACGGTTTCTTCGTGCGGAAGCTACATGCTGGCGAAATGCATAACCATCGCGGCAACTTGAAGGAAAAGGCACAGGCGCCAAAAGCTGTACACTTTCTATGGGAATGCCTGAATTTTTTTTGATTTCATTATTCACCAAAGCCTTATTTACTTTATATAAATTGTCAAAATTATCATCCCAGTAAATCAATAACATATTCATGGATGATGGAAAGTCGGGATGCAATTTATCCGTATCATATAAAAGATTATTGTGAACAAGGGCAAGTTGGTCATGCCCTTCTTTGAGATAAGAGACTAATTTCATGTGTACTGTTTTATTTTTTGTGCAAAATTAATTGAAAGATTTTGGGAATGTATTTAAAAAAAATGAATTGCACAATTCATTTTACCTGCATGGCATCGCGCAATCCATTTCCTAATAAATTAAAAGCAAGTACCAACAGCATTATGGCAATGCCGGGTTCAAGTGCAGCCATCGGGTTCCCGGTGATGATAAAATTATAATTTTCCCGTATCATTAATCCCCAACTCGGTTGTGGCGGTTGTACACCAATTCCCAAAAAGCTCAACCCGGCTTCTATAAGTATTGCTGCCGCAAAATTGGCTGCAGCAATAACCATTATCGGGCCTAAAATATTCGGAAGTATATGGCGAAAAATTATTCTTGTATTGGAAAAGCCCAATGCCCGTGCGGCTTCCACGTATTCCAATTCGCGCGCTTCAAGTGTTTGGCCACGTACCAGTCGCGCTACATTTACCCACATCGTTAATCCTACTGCAATAAAAACCTGCCAGAAACCTTTTCCCAAAATCAGCGTTAATGCAAAAACGAAAAGTAACGTAGGAATACTCCAAATAACATTTACAAACCACATGATAATCTTATCTGTTTTTCCGCCAAAATATCCCGCCAACAAACCAAGGAAAATCCCGATCCCTAATGAAATAATGACCGCAATAAACCCAACACTTAAACTTACACGAGCACCAATGATTAACCTGCTTAAAATATCCCTTCCAAATTTATCCGTTCCCAGCAAAAATGTTTTTTTTATAACAGGAGTAGTATTTATTTTTTCAGTTGAATAAGCAATCCGTTCTGTGATATTTTCATCAATGAATTTTTGTGCAATGATGCTGTCTTTTTTTTCTGTAACAGACATAATTGGAACCCAATCTGTACTATCGGGCAGGCCATTCATCAGGCGATTGAAAAAACGGGTTTTCTCCACATCGCCGGTTTTTTTGATTTGTAAAAATGACATGGTAAAACCGGCTCTTTGGTTGGCAATTTCCGGGATGATCCTGTTGGCAAATGGAGAATGGTCCGGTGCAACAAAATAAGCAAAAATCGCAGCTACACAAGTTATTAAAATAATTACTATGCCAAATAAGGCAGAACGTTGTTGAAATAATTTTTTTAAAAACCCCGGATTCATAAAAATAAAATCTGTTCGTGAATTTGAAATTAATGCACTTTCCTGCCTTTCCAATTGTATGTACCCATACTTCCAAATAACCCTGAAACTACAGTATATACAATATGAAATGGCTGCATCAAAGGAAACCACCAAAGTTGTTTTTGCTGATTGAAAAATTTTGCAGCGGGGTACATGAATAATAATTCTACAAAAGTTTTAAATACAATCATTACAATCCAATACCAAATTAATCCTGTAATAAAAAATGAAGCAAACAATATTGCGAGTAAGAACACATTCAAAAAATACACCCACAATAAAACGAAGAATATTTTTTTATCCTCATAATGTGTTGCTTTACTCGCCCAACGAATCCGTTGATTCAAAAAATCTTTCCAGGTTTTCATTGGGCTTGTATAAATAATTGATTCCGGGTTATAGAGATATGCAATCTTTCCCGGGAACGCTTTTTTTATTTTATTCATGAGCAACATATCATCGCCACTTGCAATGTCATCCAGGTTTTTAAAGCCATCTACTGCAAAGAAACTTTCCTTTTTATAAGCAAGGTTTGCGCCATTGCACATGCTGTGAAATCCAGCAGATACAGAAGCCGCCGTAATACCCTGTAAGCTAATAAAATCCAGTAACTGAAAAAGAGAAAGGAATCCGCCCGTATGTGTAAATGCTACAGGTGCTGCAATAAATACGGGATTATGATCTTGAATAAATTCATTGAACAAATTCAACCAGCCTGCACCTGCAGTACAATCTGCATCTGTAGTGATGATCCAGTTAAAAGATGCCTTTGAAATAGCAATTTCTATTGCCTTTTTTTTATAAGAATTGACATGTTCATGAAGAATATCTTTTAGCTGTATTATTCTTATATTGCTATGTTTCGTGGCAAACCGTTGTACTATGGAAGCAGTTTCATCAGTAGAAAAGTCATCAATAACAATGATTTCATAATTCGATGATGGATACTTATTCTGTAAAATACTACTTAGGCAATTACCTATATTTTTATCTTCATTTCTAGCCGGGATAATGATTGAAAATGATTGAAATGAGGAGGTAGGGTTTCTGGGAGTAAATATATTTAATTTCAAAAGCCATTTTCGATAGCTCAAAATAAGAAACCCATAGGGCAATAAAATAAGAAGCGCGAATAAGAGAGAAAATGTAAACATATACTGGCAAAGAAAATCAATATTATTGATAGAATACCCGGGCTATTTCAGGTCCATATTTTTCACGTAAGATTTGATGGCCTGCATCCAGGATAAATACTTTTACATAGGGATTGCTTTTTTTAATGGTGTCACTACGTTTGCTTAAAATGATGCGGTCATAATTGCCGAAAACCAATGTAAGTGGCGTTTTATGTTGAATAATATTTTTTTTAACCCTGGAAGTAGAAGGTAAAAATTTCCTAAAAAGTGTCCATCTCTTATATAGTAAAGCACGTGCTTTGGGGTCATCCAAATAATGATGGGCAAATTTTACAACGCTCTTATTCAGCAACTTTATTGAATGTGCCACATCCATAAGATGAAAAAACCAGCCGGGACGATGCATGGTTTTTTTGAAAAGCATATTGCCTGCCCATGTTTGTGTAGAAACATAATGCCAGAAATTTTCATGAAGTCCGTCCGGACATAAAAGAAAAATTTTTTCAAAATTATTTGGTGCCTTGTTGAAAATACTTAATGCCAAACGGCCGCCCATGCTGTATCCCAGTAAATGAATTTTATTTTTTTCGGTCAATTGAACGCCTGCAATTTCCTGCATCCTCGGTATCCAATCAAGTATATCAGATGGTTCAAAAATTTTATTGCCATTCCATTGTGTATCTCCATGCATGGGAAGATCGGGCGCAATGATATGATAATCATTGCCTAAAAATTTTTCAAGGAAAGAAAAACTATTCCCGTTATCACCATACCCATGCATGCAAAACAATGTGTTGGAACCTTGCCCAAAAACATGAAATGCAATCGAAGAATTTTTATATTTTAAAAAGTGCAACATGCAGGGGATTCAAACTTACATTAGAATGTAACTCAAAAACATACAGTGAAAAATTATAACGACAATTTAAAAAAACACGGCAAAGTGAGTTTGCTCAAAAGGTTAATTGTTTTAACCAAGTAAACCATTTTGATAGCAAAGCGTATTATAATACGAATTTTATCAAAAATTTTTATATAGAAAGCCATTTGAGAAATGGCGATCCTCTTATTTTTGCAATAAGTTGCATAGCTAACTATATGGCACACAACTATTTTAAAAAAGGAGAATTGTACAGCATCATTAATGGAGTTGCAAATACAGCAATAACCCGCAGGCTTCAAAAAAATTTTCGGCAGGCTGGATTAGAAATTACAATTGAGCAGTGGAGTGTGTTATACCATTTGTGGGAAAATGATGGGTTGAGCCAACAGGATTTATGCAACCTCACCTATCGGGATAAACCGAGTATTACCAAGCTTATTGATAATCTGGAAAAACAAAAATTGGTGAAGCGATTGGTATCTAAAAAAGACAGGAGAAAGAACATTGTGACCTTAACTGAACATGCTTTTGCATTACAAACGTCAACTTTTGAATTGGCAAACAAAACGATGGACGAAGCATTAACAGGGATAAAAAAAAAGGATATACTTATAATTAAAGAAGTACTGCATAAAGTATTTACCAATTTACAATCATAAATAAATCAATATCAATATGGAAATTGTGGAACAAAAAAAGTATTCTCTCCGGGGTGGCGAGTGGCTCATTAAAGAAAGTAATGCAGATGACATCTTCTTCAGGGAGGACTTCACAGAAGAGCAATGGATGATTCTTGATATGTGTCATCAGTTTATGAAAAATGACATCTATCCTGAAATTAGCAGGATAGACAATTTGGAGCCGGGCCTGATGCCTTCATTGCTTGAGAAGTGCGGTGAGCTTGGGTTTTTAGGCGTATCCATACCGGAAAAATATGGCGGGCTTGCAAAAGATTTTGTCACTAATAATATCATTGTAGAAGGCCTCGGATCAGGTTATTCTTTTTCGGTTGCATATTCCGCACATACGGGAATTGGTACTTATCCTATTTTATATTTTGGTACCGATGCACAAAAAGATAAGTATTTACCGAAGTTGGCATCAGGAGAATGGAAAGCGGCTTATGGCCTTACTGAACCAGGGAGCGGTAGTGATGCATTGAGTGCAAAAACCACAGCTGTTTTATCTGAAGATGGCAAACATTATATTTTGAATGGCCAGAAATGTTGGATTACAAATGGTGGTTTTGCACAAGTATTTACAGTTTTTGCAAAAATAAAAGGAAAAGATTTACCGCCTGAAAAAACTGGTTTTACTGCATTTATCCTGGAAAGAGGAATGGAGGGATTTACACAAGGCCCGGAAGAACATAAAATGGGCATTAAAGGTTCATCTACTGTTCAGTTATATTTTCAAGATTGCAAAGTTCCAGTAGAAAATGTTTTAGGAGAAATTGGCCGCGGCCACATCATTGCATTTAATGCATTAAATATAGGTAGAATAAAATTAGGCGCTGCCACATTGGGCGCTGCAAAGGAGGTGATTTCAGATTCTGTTGACTATGCCATACACAGGGAACAATTTAAAACACCTATAGCAAATTTTGGCGCCATTAAATTCAAGCTCGCTGAAATGTGCATTAGAACTTGGGTTTCCGGCAGTGGTGTTTTCCGTACTGCAAAAATGATGGATGATAAAGAACAGGAACTCTTGAAACAGGGTAAAACATTTTCGGAAGCTTTACTTGGGGCTGCAGAAGAATATGCTATTGAATGTTCTATTTTAAAAGTTGCCGGAAGCGAGGTATTGAATTATGTGGTAGATGAAGGCGTGCAAATTCACGGAGGAAATGGATTTAGTGATGAATACACTGTTTCCCGTGCTTACAGGGATAGCAGGATTAACAGGATATTTGAAGGCACCAATGAAATAAACAGATTGTTGATTGTAGATATGACATTAAAACGTGCTTTAAAAGGCAGGCTCAATTTATTAGGCCCGGCAGCGGAAGTTGCCAAAGAATTGATGAGTATCCCGGATATGATGGAAGACGATTCTTTATTTGCCAGGGAGAAAAAATATATAGCTAATTTTAAAAAGGCAATCCTGATGGTTGCCGGCGCAGCTGTTCAGAAGTTGATGGCCAATTTACAGAATGAACAGGAAATCATAATGAATATTGCAGATATGTCAATTTATACATATTTAAGTGAAAGTGCATTACTTCGTTTAATAAAAATGACCAATAAAAAAGGCGAGAAGGAAACAGCTATTTACCGCGATATTGTATTTACCTATATTCATGATGCAGCCGATTATCTACATAAAGCTGCTAAAGATGCCATCAATGGTTTTGCTACAGGAGACGAATTACGTATGATGCAAATCGGCTTGAAAAGATTTACGAAAACTGAACCTTTCAATACCAAAGAGGCAAGGCGTAGAATTGCAGATCGTCTTATTGAAAAAGGGAAATACCCGCTTTAATTTAATACAAAATGCCGGCTATTTTCCCGGCATTTTGTATTGTGTGTTGTATTTTATCTCCCATGCCCGTATTGAGTAAATACCTCTTGTATTTTTTGCATGACTGCAATAAATTTTTTCCGGTCTGTATTTCCAGGGCAACAATTTTCATAAAATACAGGCTCATAATAGGAAGGGTCAACTGTTTGTGATGGAGTAAGCCACAATAATCGCGAGGTAACACCATCATTGATATTACAATTCTTCGGCGCATTGCTTCCACAAAAATCTTTTCCGCCATCGCCTTTGATGGAAGCGATTTTATTTTCTTTAAATGATTGCAAGATTTCTTCACAAGCCTCTTTTGGCAAAACCACGGGGTTGATATTAAATGGATGCGAGCCATTGACTTTCGCACTCTCCAGTAAATTGACATAATAAAAATACCCCATCCATTCATCCCCTTTTTTTGTAATGATTTGATATGTTGCAGATTTTCCCCAAGCATAAGCTTCCACTACATAAGCCAAAACGATATCATTCTTTTGTTGCAATGAAGATATAACAGAATCTCCATATAAATTTTCTTTTGCCAATGGTTGCATTTTATCTGAAGTTATTTTTTGTGTATTGGCGCATGACATGAATGTAAATGCAAGCACCATTGAAAGTATTGTATGTTCCATAATATTTTTTTAAAATACGATTATATTTTTCCACCCCATTTTTTCCAAATTTCATATGCAGGATCCTGTTTTATTACACGTGTTGGCTTTTCCCGCAAAGGCTCACAAGGCGCCCATTTTGCATACATTTCAGCAGGTAAAGCCTGGTACAATTTTGTTCCTTCCGTTTTCCATTTGAGCATTTCATCACTCACCTGCCGGATTAATCGTGCGGGATTTCCGGCCATTAATGAACGAGCAGGAATTTTTTCACCACTTTTGATAAAACTTAAAGCGCCTACTATACTTTCATCGCCCAACTCCACATCATCCATTAAAACGGCGTTCATTCCGACTAAACAATTTTTCCCGATTTGCGCACCATGAATGATAGCCCCGTGGCCAATGTGCGCAGCTTCTTTTAAATGAACTGTGATGCCGGGAAACATGTGTACGGTACAATTTTCCTGCACATTACAACCATCTTCAAGAATGATGCCACCCCAATCTCCACGCAATGCTGCGCCGGGGCCGATATAACAATTTTTCCCAATAATAACATTCCCCGTAACCGCAGCTTGCGGATGAATAAATGATGTTACATCAATTACAGGAATAAATTCGCCGTAAGAATAAATCAATTGATTAATTTTTTATTTGTTCTGAAACAAGTGCCTTTAAAAATTGCCACAAGATGTTCATGTTGATTTGATATGTGAATATGATATAAACCCGTAGAACGGCCATTGTGTATTTCTTTTGCTTCGGCTATAAGTATATCACCTACATGAACCGGCTTGGTAAAATTAATAGCCGTATCCAACGCAACAGATAATACATTCCTGTTGTTACATGCAAAAGCAAATGCACTATCTGCCAATGAAAATGCTATGCCGCCATGAACGATTCCAAATCCATTAATCATTTCTTCGCGCACGGTCATTTTAATTTTACTGGTTCCTTCTTTTATTTCCAGTACTTCAATGCCCAACCATTGGCTGAAAAAATCATTTTTCATCATGTGCGTTACAACTGCTTGTGGCGTTGGTTCTTGCATAATTATTGTTTTTATTCTCCCTTAAATAAAGGTTTTCGTTTTTCTAAAAATGCCTGCACACCTTCTTTATAATCATATGTTTCGGATGCTTGCCGTTGCAATGCATCTTCCACATTCAATTGTTGTTCTATACTATTTGAAAATGATTTATTCAATGCTTCTTTTGTCAATGCTAAGCCTTGTGTAGGCATCGAAGCCAATGTGTTTGCTATTTTTATGGCTTCATTTAAAAAATTTTCATCTTCAAAAACTTTATAGATCATTCCCATTTTTTCTGCGTCAATTGCGGATACTTTTTCACCGAGCATCATTAGGGTACTTGCTTTTTGCCAGCCTATAAGCCTTGGTAAAAAAAATGTACCGCCACTATCGGGAATTAAACCAATTTTACTGAATGCTTGTATGAAAGAAGCCGAAATGCTTGCAAGGACTACATCACAGCAGAGTGCAATGTTTGCGGCAGCGCCTGCAGCAACACCGTTGACAGCAGCTACAACAGGTTTTTTCAAACTACGGATCCTGGTAATAATGGGATTATAATGTTCACATAAAATTTGTTTCATGGAAGGCCCATTTGGGTCGGCTGCTTCTGCCAAATCCTGCCCGGCGCTAAAAGCTTTTCCATTGCCTGTAATAAAAACACAACGGATACTTTTATCATCCGCACAACGGTCAAGAATGTTTTGAAAAAGTAAAGCCATTTCCCGGTTGAAGGCATTGAATTTTTCAGGCCTGTTTAACGTGATAAATCCTATATCATTTTTTATTTCAAATAAAACGGGTTCCATATTTTGTATTTGGTAAAATTAATGGCATTTAAAATATTCAAATGGTTCTTTGCAATCTGCACATTGATATAAAGATTTGCAAGGAGTTGATCCAAATTTACTGATCATTCTTGTATGTACCGAATTGCATCTTGGGCATTCAATAGCCCGATTTTGCTGGAAAATTTCGGGTGTACATACTTGTTCCTGTTCCAGTGGTGGCGCTATGCCATAAGCTGTTAATTTTTTTTTGCCTTCTTCACTCATCCAATCAGTGGTCCATGCCGGAGAGAGGGATGAAACAATTTTTACAAGCGGATAACCATTTTCCAGTAATGCCATTTTTATTTCTGTACGGATTACATCCATTGCAGGGCAGCCGCTATAAGTTGGCGTGATTGTAACAGTACCTTCTACTTGTGGTGTTACTGAATTTATTTTTACAGAACGGATAATACCGAGATCAACAATGGATATGACTGGAATTTCAGGGTCATTGATAGTGCCCATTAATTCAAGGATCGTTTTTTCTTCCGTTAAAATATTTTCAGAAATATCCATTTTTGTTTTTCCTTTTTTCAAAAAAAATTACCATTCACATCCCGGGTATGCCCGTTGCATATATTGAAGTTCGGTGAGTAACGAAAGCATATTTTCAGAATGGCTGCCGGATTTACCGCCTTCCTGCATAAAACATTTTTCAGGAAAAGTTAGCGTTGCTTCTGAAAAAATATCATTTGTTTTTTCCTGCCATTTATTTTTTAATTCATTCAGGTCTGCGCCCACAGCGGCTTCCAGGCATTTCTTTTCATACGTTGAAGGTAAAAATAATTCTCCGGTGAAAGTCCATAATTCTTTCACGGCATGCATCATTCTTTCATGGCTTTCTACAGTTCCATCACCAAGCCTAATCACCCATTCACTGCTCCAACGCAAATGATAGGTGGTTTCTTTAATAGATTTTTCTGCAATTGCAGCAATTTGTGCATCCTTACTTTTTACAAGTTGCCGGTATAAAAAATATTGGTAATTGCTGAATAAAAATTGTCGCAGAAGTGTTTGCCCCCAATCACCATTTGGTGTTTCCACGAGCAGGCAATTTTTAAATTCAATCACATCTCTCAAATACGCTAAACGATCTTCGGTTGCAGGAATCTCATTTGGATTATTTTCATTGATCATTTGTGCAGCATACTGGTAAAAATTCCTGGCCTGCCCAATGAGATCAAGTGAAATATTGGTAAGCGCAATATCCAATTCAGGGTTGGGCGCATGCCCGCACCAGGCTGCATTCTGATGGCATAAAACCAATGCATTGTCTGCAAGGTGTAAGGTGTAATCAATCAATGATTGCTTCATTTTTCTCCAATATTTTTTATAAAAAATTACATGTGTTTTACGGCATCGGGCAGGTCAAAAAAAGTTGGGTGCCGGTATGTTTTATCATTTGCGGGATCGTATAAACTTTCTGCATCTTCCGCATTGGTGGCATGGATATATTTACTTTCTACCACCCAAATACTGATGCCTTCATTGCGCCTGGTGTACACGTCACGTGCATTTTCTATGGCCATTGCGGCATCAGCTGCATGCAGGCTTCCCACATGCTTATGATCCAGTCCCTGCCGGCTTCTTACAAATACTTCCCATAGTGGCCAGTCTTTTTCACCTGAAGATTTTTCTTCAGTAGTAAAAGATGCGCCGGGATTTGCGCTATCGTAATCACCATAATATAATTTCTTAATAAATGTTTTCATCTGTTTATTTTTTATGCAGCTATAGTTTTATTTTTCTTTTTTTCTGCAAAAGCCAAAGCAGCTTCACGTACCCATGTTCCGCCTTCATGCGCTTTTCTCCGTGCTTCCATACGTTGTTTATTGCAAGGCCCGTTTCCTTTTACTACATTCCAAAACTCTTCCCAGTTTATTTCTCCAAAATCATAGCTTTTCTTTTCTTCATTCCATTTCAAATCCGGATCGGGCAAAGTCATTCCCAAAACTTTTACCTGTTCTGCAATCATATTTACAAATTGCCCACGCAATTCATCATTAGATTTTCTTTTTATTTTCCAATTCATACTTTGATCGGAATGTGTGGATTCGGAATCTTTCGGGCCAAACATCATCAGGCTGGGCCACCACCAACGATTGATGGCATCCTGGCACATTGCTTTTTGTGCATCTGTTCCCCGGCTTAATGTATATAAAATATCAAATCCTTGCCGTTGATGAAAACTTTCTTCTTTACAAATCCGCACCATTGCCCTTGCATAAGGGCCATAAGAAGTTCGGCATAGCATAACCTGGTTGAGAATGGCTGCACCATCAACAAGCCAGCCGATAGCGCCCATATCCGCCCAAGTAAGAGAAGGGTAATTAAAGATGGAAGAATATTTTGCCTTACCGGAAACCAATTGTTCCATCATGGTAAGATAATCTATGCCCAATGTTTCCGCAGCAGAATATAAATACAACCCATGACCCGCTTCATCCTGCACTTTCGCAATAAGAATTGCTTTTCGCATTAAAGTTGGCGCATATTTTATCCAGCCGCCTTCGGGAAGCATTCCTACTATTTCACTATGGGCATGTTGACTAATCTGGCGAATTAAAGTTTGCCTGTATTTCTCCGGCATCCAATCCTTTGGTTCAATTTTTACTTCGTCTTCAATATTTTGCTGAAATTGTTTTTCAAAATGTAAGGTTTCCATCATCATCCGATTAAGAATACAAAATTAAGATTTTTCCCGCACAACTAACGGTTGTTAGTTGCAGGTTTACAGAAGCTTTATCAATATACCTTTAATTGGGTAGGAAGCTTAAGAAAATTACTTCTATATTTATCAAAAATAAATGAACATCATGCGGAAAATATTTATACTTTTTACTACACTGTTTCTTTTTTCTGCAGCCTTGTTTGCACAGCCGCAAAAAAAGACTGTCGAGGAATATCATCTATCCATTGATAGTGCAATGGCAGAGCCGAATTATGAATTTGCACTTGCACAATGCAATGCATTATTAACAATAAACCCTGCGGATTCTATCGCAAATGTTCGGATGATTCCTATTTTTTATTTTTTGCATAGAATTGATGATTTTATCAAGCAAACAGAAAAAGTTTTTCCGGATTCAGAAAAAGCTGCTCAAATGCTTGCTTCTTTTTCCCTCGAAAGAGAAGGACGGGAAATCACGGATTCTGCTGCTGTTTGGAAAGACCGCAATACAGTGGTTACAGAAGCGCTCAAACTGAGTAGTAAAAATGTATTTGCAAATGTTTCAAAAGCTTTATTGCTTTCAGAAGAAGGAAAAAAAGGTGAGAGTATTTCTTATATGAATAAGGCAATTGAATATGCGGATGCTGAAACAAAGCCGGGTATGATTTTAATTAAGAGCGGGCTGTATAGCGATTTCCTGTATAAAGATTCTGCAATCTCATTATTGCAGGCTTTAATAAAAGAAAAACCGGATTATGAAGCCGCTTATACACAACTGTCGGATGTTTACAGGAAATTCAATATGTATGCTGAAGCCCTGGCTATATTAGAAGATCACAGTAATAAATTTAATAAGCAAGAGGAAGACATGGCCACTAAATATTATATTCTGCGAGATATGGGAAACAAAGTAGATGCTTGTAATGTGGCACAGGAAATGCAGGAAAATAAAGAATATATTTGGGATGATGCATCTCAAAAACTTGGCTGTGCTTTTCTTTTAGCGCCTTTGAATAAAGGTGGAATATCTACATATTTTTATGATATTAACCAGAATGGAAACGATTATAATTTTATTTTAGAGAAGCAGGATAGCTTGAATGCGGGTGAAAATTTTATATTTTATTGGACAATTGAAAAGCAAGGCGATGATACTACAGAAGGGAGCTCGGGATCCGTAACAATGACAAAAGCTGCTTTGGATACAGCACATGAGTTACTGAATAATTTTGAAGATGGAGAAAATTACCAACTTACAAACCGGACATCTGTTTGGGTAAGCCGTGCAGTATTTGATGAAATAATAAAAAATGGATCAACCGTACTCAATGCAGATGGCGAATGGCGGACATTTAAATTAGTCCCATTTGATAAGGATGAAAGTTATTATTATGGTTCCATTTTCTACAATGATGATTTTGATAAACGCCTGCAATTATTGCATCTCATGTCTGATGATGATAAGCATTATGAAATTTGGATCAATAAGGATCGTGATTACCCAATAATCATAAAGATGATTTTGGATTTTGAAGTGGTGTTGGCTGAAGTGAAGGAATTACGTATTGAAAATATGGATTAAGAATTTCAAATTACGGGTTTTCGTGATATTTGATATTGGCAAAGGTTTTTTTCTATCAAGTAAAAATTAGGGATTAATTAGTTGAATGCAGCATATACTGATTTTTGAAAAAGAATCTTTTCCAGACTGACCTCCAATTGCTTCTTCAATATTAGCATCAATAGAAGTAGCAGATCGCAAAAGTTGTTTTGATAACAGAAATTCTTTCTTTTCAAAAATCAGATTTTTATAAATATTTACTATACGAACAGAAAATGCAAAACTCTTCAGTTGAATAATATTTTCAGTTTTTGTTTTATAAATTGTTACATAAAATGTAATTCAGTCCAAAATTTATAATTCGTCATTTCTACTTGCTTTTCGTTCCTAAATTATCTTCAAACAATTTCAAAATTCTTGAATACTCATCCCGCCAGCTTGAAGCTTCTACGAACCCATGATCTTCCACAGGATATGGCGCAATTTCCCAATTATTTTTTCCCAATTCTATCAATCGTTGTGAAAGCCGCACCGCATCCTGGAAATGTACATTCACATCCACCACACCATGACAGATTAATAGATGCCCTTTCAATCCATTGGCAAAATAGATAGGAGATGAACGCCGGTAAGCTAAACTATCTGTATATGGTTCATTCAAAATATTTGAAGTATAGCCATGATTGTAGTGTGCCCAATCCGTCACGGGCCGCAAAGCCGCGCCGGCTTTGAATTTGCCGGGTTGCGTAAACATCGCCATCAATGTCATAAAGCCACCATAACTTCCTCCATACATACCAATACGAGTGGAATCAATACCATATTTTTTTACAAGCAATGCTGCTGCATCTACTTCATCATTCAAATCTTTTCCACCCATAAAACGATAAATTCCCGTACGCCAATCGCGGCCATAACCTGCACTGCCGCGATAATCTATATCCAATACGGTATAGCCTTTATCTGCCAATAAATTATTAAACATCATTTCATGTACATAATAACTCCACCAATAATCTACATTTTGTAAATATCCCGCACCATGAACAAAAATTACGGCAGCTCCATTTTTTGAGCCGGCTTTCGGTTGATAAATACGTGCATATACTTGCTTTCCATCACGTGCATCAAAAGAAAAAATTTCAGGGTCGCGCCAGGGATAAGCAGAAAATTCTTTACTCATTGCCTGGTGAGTCAATTGCTGCGGTTTTGCATTTGCTTTGTTTTCCTGTACAAATAATTCCCAGGGTTTGTTTTGATAAGAATACAAGTAAGCAATATTTTTTTCATCCGGCGATATGGAAATTTCATATCCACCCTTTTGATTGGTAATTTTTATTTTTCCGCTTCCATTGGCATTTATTCTATACCAGTTTTGAATACCGGGATGGCCTTCATTGGTTAGTAAATAAAAATAATTTTTATCGCGGCTTAATACCACTTGCTGTACTTCATAATTTCCGGAAGTTATAGCGCTTATTTTTTTGGTTAAAAAATCATAGGCATATAATTGTGCATAACCTGTTGTTTCACTTTCGAAATAAAATAAATTGTTGTTGATCCAGCCTGTTGATGCGTTGTCAAAACTTCCGCCAATTCCAGGCCCGTCTATCCATGCTTCATCACGTTGGCGATTGATGAGTGTGAGTTGTCCACTTTCTGGATCAAGATCCATCAACCAACGATCTTTATTATCGAATGAACGAATGTCAATCACAGCGCGGCTTCCATCCTTATTCCAGGAACACATATCCACTACTACATCACGAGCCCGAGGTTTTTTATCAGCATATTTTCCGGGATAATCTTTTACATAATCCGGCTGATCCATTATACCCGGGATACTATCAGTGCTTATTTCAAGTAATTTATTTTTTGTAATATTTAAAACATAAAAAGAAAAACTGCCTTGTGGTGCGCCTACATTTGTCCTGCCATGAATATCCGTAGTGAAACCGGAATTAGTTACATAATTGGGGACAATAGTACCTTTTGCATTTCCCGGAGATTCATATAAAAGGTATGCCAGGAAATCCGCTTGTGGACTGAGTTCCAGGTAAGAAATATCTTTTCCGCCTAAATACATATCAAATAAACTATCTGCATCTTTCAAGGCATTATTTGCAGTGAGGCGTGTATCCCTTTTGTCTTTCCTTTCTTTTAAAACATTTGAAGTTTCTAACTGGTTTTCCTGCAACCATTCTTCTTGTTTGTTTAATTTTTTATCAGATGGTTTCTGGCCATCTAAAAAATTAGTAAGTTGCTTTGTTGTACCATTTTTGAAATTCCACGAATAAAGATTATTTCCTTTTTGGTAAACAAGTACAGTTGTATTTTTTTTAAAAGAAGGATTGTATTCATATTCTTCGGTTTGAGTAATGCGTAATGTATCTTTTGTTTTGGCAGTATATAAAAAAATATCACCGTTGTAATTGAAAGTTAATTTTGAATAATCATCGGACCAGGTACCCCGCGCCATAGCCTGTGCCATCCTTGCTTTCCGCTGATCTGCCTTTACGGGTTGCATATTTTTTATATCAATAAAATACAGCGAATCATTAGGCTGGTTGTCCGGGTTCCAGTTAAAATAAATGAATTGATTATCGGGCGACCAGGAAACATTGGATGGTGATGCACCGATCCATTTTGTATCCCGCATAATTTTATCTAAAGTCAAAGTTTGAGAAAAAGATGAGCCGGCGAAAGCAATACATGCAATAAAAATGAAACTTTTCATAAACATCTTGTTTAGGTTTTGCAATAAATTTATTTAATTCAGTCGAAATGAATTTATTTTTTTGATAAATGGTTTTTGAATATCTCTTTTCATTTTGCTCTGCTTACTTTTGCGCAACATGCCGGCTTCAAAAATTTCCATATCAACTTTCCTGGAATTAATAAAATCAGTTCCTGTTTTTGATGTGCGCAGCCCCGGTGAATATCAACAAGCACATATTCCCGGCTCAAAAAGTTTGGCATTGTTTTCAAACGATGAAAGAAAAGAGATTGGGATTGCTTACAAACAAATAAACAGGGAAACTGCTGTTGAGATCGGCCTTGGTTTTTTTAAAGAAAAAATGTTGCCCCTCATCCGGAAAGCAAAAGAATTAAGAAATAAAAATGATGATAGGGTGATTGTACATTGCTGGCGTGGAGGTATGCGAAGTGCAGCAGTAGCGTGGCTTTTAGACCTATATGGCTTTGAAGTTTTTGTGTTGGAAGGCGGGTACAAAACTTTCCGGCATTGGGCATTGCAGCAGTTGGAAAAGAAATATTCATTGCTTGTTTTAGGTGGCTATACCGGAAGTGGTAAAACCGGTATTTTACATGAACTTCTTAAAAAAAACTATGCTGTAATAGACCTGGAAAATTTAGCCGGCCACAAAGGTTCTGCATTTGGCAATCTTGAAGATATTCCGCAACCAAGACAAGAAATGTTTGAAAATAAGCTTGCATTCCATCTTTATAAAATAAGTGAAAACGGAGAAAGGCCTATTTGGATTGAAGATGAAAGCCGGCGTATTGGCATATTAAATATTCCAGCAACATTTTATCAATCTATGCGTGAAGCGCCTGTTTATTTTATAGAAATTCCTTTTGAAGAAAGGCTTTTATTTATCATTGATGAATATGGAAACTATGAAAAAGAGAAATTGCACAATGCAATACTTCGCATTCAAAAAAGATTGGGTGGATTGGAAACAAAAACTGCATTGGCATTTTTGAAGGATGGTGATATAAAAAATTGCTTTAGCGTTTTATTAAAATATTATGATCGTTGCTACCTGAATAGTTTGCCTAAAAGATCCAACCTTGCAGAACAATTATATACCATTCATTCTTCAACAACAGATAATGAGGCCAACTCTATTTTATTGGAAGAAGCGCAAAAAATAAACCATGAAAGAAGATAGTGAAGAAAAAATAAAACTTACGCAATATGCACGCGGCGCGGGATGTGGTTGTAAAATTTCTCCTGCAGACCTGGAAAATATTTTAGCTGGAAGTAAAACCATTTCGGATAAAAAACTGTTGATTGGAAACGGGGCTAATGATGATGCCGCAGTATATGCATTGAATGATAGCGAAGCATTCATTGCAACGACAGATTTTTTTACACCAATCGTTGATGATGCATTTGATTTTGGAAGGATTGCTGCAGCCAATGCCATTAGCGATGTATATGCCATGGGCGGAAAACCTTTGCTGGCACTGGCTATACTCGGATGGCCAATAGGAAAATTGTCTTTGGAATTAGCGCAAAAAGTACTTGAAGGCGCCAGGGAAATTTGCAAAGAAGCAGGCATACCGCTGGCAGGCGGCCATAGCATTGATACTACCGAACCCATCTTTGGGCTTTCAGTAAATGGGCTTTTATCCATTAAAAAATTAAAAAGAAATGATGGTGCACAAGAAGGTGATTTAATTTTAATTACAAAACCTGTTGGTACAGGAATTCTTTCAACAGCCATCAAAAAAGGATTGATAGAAAAGGAACATGAAGAAAAATTAATTGAACAACTTACTTCTTTGAATAAAGCCGGTGAGGCTTTGTCTGAATTTGATGGCGTACATGCGCTGACAGATATAACAGGATTTGGTATTGCCGGGCATTTAATTGAAATGTGCGCCGGCAGCG
>CAYXHX010000005.1:20112-23398 GCA_964464835.1 uncultured Chitinophagaceae bacterium
ATTGTGCCTGACGCCACATTCAGGAACTGGAATAGTTTCAGTTCTAAAATTAGTTTTGGAAAAGGTGTGAATGTGATGGAAGCATTTTCAGTATTGCCCGACCCGCAAACAAATGGCGGATTGATGATTGCAGTTGATCCAAATGCAATAAATGATGTCAAAATAATATTAGAAAAATATAATTGCTATTCAGGAGACCCTATTGGAAGATTTATTGGTGCCGCTGAAAAAGTATTGGAAATAATTTAAGCGTTTCCTTGCTGCACATTTATCAATCAAAATATACATTCAGTTTAACAGATATTGTAAAAATAAAATTCATTTCGGCTTCATGATCTATTAAAAATGATCAATCATTTCACCGGCTTATTATTGATGGCAATTATAAAATATTTTCCATTGATTTCATTGAACCAGATTTCTCCATTTCCTGTCATAACGCCCTGCTGATTGGCAAAAAAATGATTGATATCCTGATCACCAACTGAAGATTTCACTTGTGCATTGAATAAATTTTCATAATCTTTTTTGAAGGCGGCAACAGTTGAACTATTTTTTAAAGGAAATTGAATATGCGCTGCAATACTGTCTATATTATTTGATACCACCCAACCCCGGAAAGTATTGAAGAATGCCTTGAAACCTGCGGGGTCATTGAATCCTGCAATACTGTATTGCTCATCGGTTGTGGCATCATTCAGCACAGTATCTTTGGAAATGATATTGGTACTATCTGTTTGTGTGATTGCATTTGTTCCTGTTGAATCATTTGTAGTATTTGTATTATCCCCGGTATTGTTGCAAGCAGCAAACATGAATATGAAGGATGAAATAAAAAGAAGTTTGATGAGTTTCATTTTTAAAAATTTAAATTGCAATATAAAAAAATTACCCCGTTCTATAGAACGGAGTAATAAAAATCTTTTCTGCTAATAAAAAACCTAAAAATTATTACCTGATATTATTCCTTGGGTCTGCATTGAAATCATATTTAATTTCAAATTCTTTCGGATGCGTGGCGCCCATTAAATTTTGCACGAAATAATCCCATCTTCTACGCATCATATACAATGAATATGCGCCGTAGCCATGCCGGCTTGATGGGAAAATTATTAAATCAAAATCTTTATTGGCTTTTTCCAAAGCTTCTACAACAAGTAATGTATTATATGGCGGTACATTATCATCCATCATACCATGTGCTAATAATAATTTTCCTTTCAAATTTTTTGCATACGCCTGGTTGGCCTGCAATGAATAATTCGCCCCAATCATCTTCATACACGCGGTTGTCATGATTACCGGATTCTGAAATACCTACTTTGAAAAAATCAGGGAAAGTAAACATCGCGCATGCAGTAGCAAAGCCACCTCCGGAATGGCCCCAAATGCCCACGCGGCTTGTGTCCATGTATGGATACAATTTTGCTAATTGCTGCACACCTGTTACCTGGTCGGGTAATGTATTGATGGCCATATTTCCATAACTCATATCATGAAAAGATTTTGACCGCAACGGGTTGCTCGTTCCTTCAATTTGTACCACTACAAAGCCAAGGCTGGCAAGTGCATTATTATCTCCTCTTGATGCATTGAATGACCAACTTCCTACACTGCCACCTTGCGGGCCGGGATAGATATACACGATGATGGGATATTTTTTATTTGGATCCAAATTTGGTGGAGTAAACATCAATCCATATAAATCCGTTGTTCCATCATGTGCTTTTACGGTGATTGGTTTTGGCGCTTGCCAACCTGTTGCTGCCAGCCTGCTGACATCAGTTGTTGCAAGTGGAGTAATAATTTTTCCATCTATATTCCGAAGCACAACAACATTGGGAACATTCGGCTGTGAATAATCATCAATAAAATAATCCTGTGCAGGAGAAAAACTAATTTGATGATTGCCTGTTTCAGGTGTGAGGTCTTTCATGTTTTTTCCATCAAAACCAATTTTATAAAAATGTGCGAAGTAGGGGTTTACTGCATCTTTCCCAACTGCTACATAATACAACATGCGATTTTTTTCATCTACTTTTAATAATCGGGTTACCACGTAATCGCCTTTGGTGATTTGATTTTTTAATTGGCCTGTATTCGCATCGTATAAATATAAATGCCCCCAATTATCTCTTTCAGAATACCAGATAATTTCATTTGTTTTGGAAAGGTAACGCCAGTTGATAGCGCCCTGGCCGGATTCATATTGCGTAGGAACAGTTTCTGTAAACACTTCTTTCACTGCACCGGTTGCAGCATCGGCAATCCTGAATTTTTCTATTTTATGATCCCGGGATGTGGACACAAAAGCTAATTGGGAATTATCTGCATTCCAATCCACATCATCGAAAGTGCCACTGCTGGAAATGTCATCACTGAGTGTAGCGCGATGCGGATCCGGCGGCACTTGCAGGCGAATCACTTTTGGATTATCCACATCAATTATGACTCTTTGAATGGTAATGATATTGCTATCGCCGGGCAAAGGGTATTTCCAAGCTTCTAAAATGGGGTGCCCTTCTGTAGTTTGTACCAAATACATATCGCCGGCAAGGCGTTCATCCTGTTGGAATGTTGCAATTTTTTTGGAATCATCTGACCAACGCAGAATAGGCGCATCGCTGTGTGTCCAACCTGCATTATCGGTGGCGTAGCCAAAATATTTCACGCCATCCGTAGTGAGTTGTGTTTTTTTTCCGGTGGCCACATCACGTACCCATAAATTATAATCCTGGATATATGCGGCTTTGGTTTTATCCGGTGAAAGCACTTCATTGCGGTTAAATCTTTCCATAGGCTTTGCATCCTCATTTTGTGAAACTTTATAAGATTGCAAATCGGCTTTCCAATGTTTCCTTTCAGCATCAAACAATAAGAATTTATTATCAGTAGAAAAATCAATATTGGTAAAAGGCAACATATCGGCGGTTACATTTTTTCCGGTAGCAGTTGAAATAGCAGCCGCGAGTTTTGCCTGGTCAAAAGCATTGGTACGTGTGCCTTTTTGGGCATTAACTAAAATAAAGTTGCTGCCGGTTGGCGTAAGGTCACGGTACCAGAAAACATGGTCATTGATCCATCGTGGCCGTATGTTTCCGTGGTCAATATATTTTTGGGTATAAACACCAAGCGTTTGTTCTGCTTTGGTATAATCATTTACTGTCAATACTTTATTTTGGGAAAAAACAGTTATTGAAAAAATGAGCAGTGTGAGGGAGAAAGCAATTCTTTTCATACAAATAATTTTGGGATGTGATGCTAAAATAAAAGCCGGAGATGCAAT
>CAYXHX010000005.1:23408-26067 GCA_964464835.1 uncultured Chitinophagaceae bacterium
TTTTTTGTAAAAATGAATTGTTCAAAAGTAAGGGCGGTGATTTGGGTGGATGAGTGATAGCAAAACCAATGATTGTCTTTGATGATTTTTCTATAGGCAGGTGAAGGCACCTGCCTACGTGTTTTAATCCCGAAAATGAATTAACATATTAAATTCATCAATACCTTCCATATAAAACTTTTTTTTGGTAGGTGAAGACACCTACCAATAGTGCAATAAATTAATGTTTTCTATTCTTCCAAAGAAATTTCTACATACACAGGCCATTTTTTTCCTGTTATTAAAAAGTTTCCTGTGTTTGCTAAATATGCAATGCCATTCAATACATCAATTTTTTCTTTATCGTAATGTATGCCGGCTTTATCGAGGATTCCCGTTAAATCAATCTTTCCAACAACGTTTCCGGAAGCAGGGTCAATTTTAAGGATGGTATTTTCCTGCCATACATTGGCATAAATAAAACCATGCACGTATTCCAGTTCATTCAGATTTCCCGATGGGCCGTAGTTATCTGAAACATGCAACGTGGAAATTATTTTGAAAGTTGACGGATCAATAAAATATAACTGATTCGTGCCATCGCCCGCAATAATATGGGTTGTATCATGCGTCATACCCCAACCTTCATTTTTAGGGAAGGGGAGCTCCTTTATTTTTTTAAAGTTGATAGCATCATACACGAAAACCTTTTTATTCTTGTAAGTGAGTTGATATAAGGTGTCATTAAAAATAGTAATGCCTTCCCCAAAAATAGTTGTATCGCGATGCTTCATTTTTTGAAGAATTTTATTTTCAGCCAGGTTCATTTTTATTAGATAAGATTGGTTCTCCAGCCCCGTACTTTCATAAAGTAATGAATCATATATTTCAAGGCCTTCGGTAAAATAGGAAGTATCGTGTGGATAAGTTTTCAAAATTTTGTAACCAATATTTTCAATGGAATATTCACTTGCATTTTCATTTGAATTTTTTTCTGATGGAGTATTGCAACACGTAAAAAGGATGGATATTAAAAAAAGGTATTTCATACTTAATTGGTAAAAATAATGCCACAAATATGCAGCATTTTTCTATCGGTAGGTGCCCTCATCTACCTAAGTGTTTTAATCCCGAAAATGAATTGCCATTTTAAATTCATAAATACCTTCCATATAAAACTTTTTTTGGTAGGTGAAAACACCTGCCAATAGGGCAAATTTGATTTCATTTTAATGTATTTAATATTTCACCTGGGTTTAATTGTTTCACCTAATGCATCTTTTTTGCCTGTACACCGGCAACAAATAATGCAATTCCCTTTAATAAAAAAAAAGAGCCATCCTTTCCGGGACAGCTCAATACTTATAACCCATTTTTTTTATTTTTCTTCTTTCACAGGCGGCACTTTATCAATGATGTCTTCGCCCTTAATTTTTGCACGGATCTTTTTTTCTATTTCATCTGCAAGGCCGGGATTGTCGCGCATCAAATCTTTTACAGTTTCACGGCCCTGCCCTAATTTGTTATTATCATAACTAAACCAACTCCCGCTTTTTTGAATGATACCGAGTTCTACACCCATGTCAATAATTTCCCCGATTTTACTGATGCCTTCCCCGAAAATAATATCAAACTCTGCGAAACGGAATGGCGGCGCTACTTTATTTTTTACCACTTTTACTTTTACATGGTTACCGATTGCTGCATCCCCGTCTTTAATTTGTGACATGCGGCGGATATCCAATCTTACAGAAGCATAAAATTTTAATGCATTACCACCGGTAGTTGTTTCCGGGTTGCCAAACATTACACCAATCTTTTCGCGCAACTGGTTAATAAAAATGCAAATGGTGTTGGTCTTATTAATGGTTGCTGTAAGTTTCCGAAGGGCCTGGCTCATCAGCCTTGCCTGCAATCCCATTTTACTGTCACCCATTTCCCCTTCCAATTCGCCCTTTGGTACAAGCGCTGCAACTGAATCTATCACCACTACATCCAACGCGCCGGAAAGAATCAGCCTGTCTGCAATTTCCAATGCCTGCTCTCCATAATCCGGTTGTGAAATTAACAGGTTATCTATATCCACGCCGAGTTTCTGTGCATACGTATTATCAAACGCATGTTCCGCATCAATGATGGCGCAGATACCGCCTTTCTTTTGCGCTTCTGCAATGATATGTGTAGCGATAGTAGTTTTACCACTCGATTCCGGGCCATAGATTTCCACTACGCGGCCACGCGGAATACCGCCAACACCCAATGCCACATCAAGTCCGATGGAGCCTGTGGAAATAGTCTCCACCTGGCGAACGCCTTTTTCATTCATCATCATTACGCTGCCTTTTCCAAAGTCTTTATCTATTTTATCAATGGTTAGTTTTAAGGCTTTTAATTTTTCATTATTACTCATATAATTTTTCTTTTCTGATCAAATGTAATCCGGCTGTAAAACTAATGTATTTTCTTAATCAACACTAATATTTTTAGTAATTCGATATTTAATTTTAATAGAATGGCTTTCTCTTCTATTTTCTCGTAATTTCATTATACGATTCTCAAAAAATGTCGGACAAGAAAATTTCAGTGGTGCAGGTGATTGACCAGCTTAATGTGGGCGGGGCTGAACGGGTATTGATAAATTGGGCGAATATTTTATTAGAAAAAAAACAGCAGGCTGCCG
>CAYXHX010000006.1:0-16471 GCA_964464835.1 uncultured Chitinophagaceae bacterium
CAAGTAACAGAAAAAATGGCTGCTTAAAAGTGTAAAAGCATTTTTTCATAATAAAGTTTTTAATAAATGGAGCGTAAATTTAGTTGTAAAAATCAAACAGTCAAATTTTTATATTAAAAATGCAATTTGATTACTTCCTATTTGGATAAGAAAATAAAAAAGGCGCAAGTTTTAAAAACCTGCGCCTCTGTAATCATGAAAAAAGTATTTATTCAATCACCAGTTTATGGTTGCTTGAAACACCATCACCGGTAATCCGTACATAATACACACCTGATGCAAGAGCAGGTAATTGCAATTGTACATATTGGCCATTCATAGTGAAGGTTTTCACCTGCCTTCCTTGAGCATTAATGATTGAAACCTTCAGCTCTTTCGTATTTCCCGGAACTGTAATACTGATCTTTTCTTTTGCAGGGTTTGGTGAAATTTTGATTTTGCTGTCTCCATATGCAAAATTAAGATTGCGTACTTCAGAATAAGTGAACTTACCATCAAGATCTACTTCACGCAAGCGATAGTAATCCATACCCTCTACAGGTTTAGAATCTGTATATGTATAATCATTCGGGTGATTGCTGTTTCCTGTAGCTTTCACCGTACCGATTACACTAAAATTAGTACCATCATTGCTGCGTTCAATATCAAACCTGTCTGCATTGATTTCGGTAAGTGTAGTCCATTTCAGCAAACTGGTAATGCCTTGTTTTTCTGCGGTAAAATTACCCCAGGTTACTGGCAATGAACCGGCTTTCAGGAAGGTTATTGTATCAGAGGTTCCCTGCACAATTCCGCCATCGTTGTATATTTTCGCAATGTTGTAAACGGCAGAACCACTTGTAAGTTTGATATCATCTACATACCATCCATCCCCTCCTGTACCATTATCCGTTGCAAATACAAATCGTACTTTGATGGACTTACCGGCATAGGCTGTTAGATTTATTGAACTTTGAATAAATTGATTATTTGAATTGCCGGTAAATGCATTCCTGCCTGCAATATATGAACCGGATGTAGGAGAAATAACCCCATTATATCCATTCAATGTAAATTTATCAGACACATCTTTCCAACTGCTGCCACCATCAATACTAATCTCTACAAGCCCACCATCATAACCTGTCTCGCAATTGTAATAATGCCAGAAACTTAAAATACTTGTTCCTGTGAGATTAAATGAGTTTACAGTACTGAGCTGAACATCCGATGGAGTAGTATATTCAGTTGCATGGAAAGAATTTGGTGTACTGTGGCTCCTTGTATTAACAACAGTCCATGTTTTACCGCTTCCGGAAGTGTTAACCCAATCAGCAGGTATGGTATTACCTACAACCTGTTCATCAATATGCGTAGTAGGTGGAGTATAGCTTCCTGCATTTACAGAAACTACAAATGAAAAAGTAGCTGTAGTATTAGGCAATACACTAATATTATCAAAGGTAACGGTACGGTTTACTGCATTATAGGTTCCGCCACTTACATACGTTGTATTTGTTGGAATGGTATCTACAATCTTTTGATTTGCGATACCACCACAGAACCCGGTTTTTATTTCAAAAGAGTAAGTAAGTTGCTCCCCTTCCTGTGCAGAATCTTTATCTACATGTTTTGTAAAAATCGCGCTATTTGGAGATGTAAAATCTGCAGTACCATCATTTGTACTGTTGGTGCTTCCCTCATTTGCATAAATCCCCAAACCTCTTTTTGCAAAGGCATTCCAGATGATACAACTATACTGGCCACCGTATAAAACGGTATCAGCTTTTAATATCCCATCTCTTCCTGATACAAAGCCGGGGCTACATTTCTGCAATTTCATCCCTGTAGTAACCAGGTTCATGGCGATGTTGTTACCACCTGTTCCAGTACCATCATAAATATTTGTATTAATTCCTTTATCCTGGATCAATGCCCATGTCATATCCCATAAAACAGTTGCCCATACTTCTCCCACATTATGTGATTCGCCACCTGTTTGAGGAAGTTTGGCATAAGTCCATGGATCTACTGCAAAGTTTGTAGAATAGGGATAAGTACGAATACCAGACCCGTTTGTTGGCTGTCCAAAAACGTAAGTACCCATGGGGCGTGGGTTAGGGCCATCATTTATTGTTGCTTTTGCCCAGTCTGTGGTAACCATCAGTGCAAAATAATCACTCCAGCCTTCGCCCATTTGTTCTTGATTCTGTAAGCAACTTACATTATTTGGCCCGCCTGTTAAACGGTTTGAAATGCCATGTGTATATTCATGAGCTATTACACCATTATCTGCATCTCCATCTAACTTTGGAGAACCATTGAATAAAAACATTTGCATTCTTGGGTTAACCCCATCAACCGGTGTATAAAAATTTGCATTGTTGCTACCGGATCCATCCTGTGCATCTGCAAATACAAAGTCGGATCCATTACCACCACGGCCTAAGTTATTCCGCTGGAAATTTCCGGATGGTTCATCAAAACCATATTGATAAGAAAAATCATGCATGATATTATTCCAGTAAAATAAATTCGTAATATTAAATGGTTGGTTGGTTGCATTTGTAGGATCTTGTGTGAAATCAGGAGGAAAATCAAAAGTCAGGTCTGGTGCAGCTGTTGAAGAATGTGCGCCCTTTCCAAAACCATTATTTCCATTGCGGTCTTCCTGTGCCAATACATTATTTCCATTGGTACTGTCAAACATAGTTGTACCATCATAATTCCATTTTAATGTGGTGGCATTGCTCCCTGCAGGTGCAAGTTCCCATGGATTTGCATGCAGTGATGGTGTACCACCGGGATAGATAGGGCTTTCTGCTGGAAATGCAACTACCCGGTAAGAACCATTGCCCTGGTCAAAAAACTGCTGCTTTTGTTCTTCCAGTTTTTCAAACTTCTCAGGAGTAGTTTTTGATTCAGCTACCTTATTTGCCGGTGTGCCCCAATTATCATAGACAGTTAAATTATCTTTCCCTATCACTTCGCCTTTTAATGCATCCACATTCACCAACCAATAATCCGGTGCATTATTGGGTTTTATTTCTATTTGCCAGGTAAGTTTTGCCTGGTTTGTCTTTTCATCATTCACCCACATTTGGCGGGCTTTTACATCCACATCTGATATACCCAATTTTCCAAAAACAATGTCCCTGCCATCATTGATTGTTTTGATTGGGGCTATGTTTGATGAAACAGGTACATTCACATTCGCAGCAGCAATGCGCACTGCATCCGATGAACTGATGGCCGGCATTGCATTCTGGCTGTTGGCGCGGGCAATCATTTTAGGCACACGCGTACCTGCAAATGATATGGCTTTGCCATTTTTAAACCCAATGGTTTGGATGGAATTATACACATCCACGCCCTTATAGGTTTGTTGTAAATATACCAGTAATAAACCTGTGCGGTTATCCTGGTAGGCTGAAGAAACTCTTGAATTGGACTGATCGTCCGTTGTGAGCATAAGCTTGTTGGCATTTTCGCTGACCAGTTTCATCACTGATTCATTGCTGATTACTTGCTGTGCCTGCATTTGCGTACTGCATAGCAAGGCAACAAGTAACAGAAAAAATGGCTGCTTAAAAGTGTAAAAGCATTTTTTCATAATAAAAGTTTTTAAAATATGGATTGTAAAACTACCAGTAAAAACTAAAAAGTCAAATAAATAACCTTTTTTTTTGAAAAAAATATTAACAAACGGCAGATTTTACCATTCTGGAAAATGATCAAGAATTGAAAATCCTTTTTCATTTACCCGGACTCCAAAAGACTGGAGACCATTCGTGATAATGAGGATATTGGTTTTCAATACCTGGTTATAAATTAAAACTTGTTTTAAAATGCTTTCCTGTAATGGGATATCCGCCTTTTTACATTCTATTAAAAGCCAGGGTATATGATTTTTATATACAACTATATCAAATCTTTTCTTTAATTCACCAAGTTTAAATAATTTTTCCAAAGCGATACATGCGGAAGGAAATTTTTGTTTTTGAATAAGAAATTGAACAAAATTTTGCCTTACCCATTCCTCTGGCGTAAGCTCCAGCCATTTTTTTCGGATCTCATCAAAAATATATGTTGAATCATTTTGCTTTTTGATTTTATACTCGTGTTCCGGGAAATTAATTTGAAGCATCCACAAATATAAGGACGCGCTTAGATTGTATATTTACAAAAGTTGAAAACACATCTCAACAAAAAACGAATTGAATGAGCAACAAATTATTGATGGAAATAAAAAATTTTTCTGTTTCTTTTCTTTCAAATGGGCATTATATACCTGCCATTAAAAATATATCATTACAAATATCTTCCGGTGAAATGCTTGCCATTGTGGGTGAATCAGGTTCGGGGAAATCTGTAACAGCGCTTTCTACTTTGCAATTATTACCTTCCAATCCTATCACCCAACAAGAAGGAGAAATATTTTTTTATATCAATGATGAAAAAATTTCACTTACAAAAGTGGATTTTAAAACAATGTCAACCATTCGGGGAAATAAAATTGGAATGGTTTTCCAGGAACCGATGAGTTCCTTAAATCCTGTTCAGCCCTGTGGTGTGCAAGTGATGGAATCTTTAATGATTCATAAAAAGTTGAAACCTGCACAAGCAAGGGAAGAAACGATTCAACTTTTTGATGAACTCTCTCTTCCTGATCCAAAAAAACTTTTTGATAAATATCCGCATCAACTCAGTGGTGGCCAGCAACAACGAGTAATGATTGCAATGGCCATTTGTTGTAAACCTGCGTTGCTTATTTGTGATGAACCTACAACAGCGCTTGATACAATTGTTCAAAAAAATATTTTACAACTCATTCGTTCAATTCAACAGAAATATCAAATGGGTGTATATTGCAGATAGGGTTGCAGTAATGTATAAAGGTGAAATAGTAGAAATGGGAATGACCGATTCTATTTTAAAATCACCGCAACATGCTTATACCAAAGGATTGCTTTTATGCCGACCGGCTTTATATGAACGTGGAGATAAATTACCTGTTGTGGAAGATTTTTTATTTCAAAATAAGGAGGAAATAAATCCATCAAAAAATTTAAAACCACAAAAAATAATTGAAACAAAAAAAGAGTCAGCCGAATTCATTTCCGTTGCATCAGTGAATGTTATATTTAAAAGTAAAGAACCCTTTTTTGGTAAAGCACCTGATGTAAAACAAGCAGTGAATGATGTGTCATTTAAAATTTATGAGGGTGAAACCCTTGGCCTTGTTGGTGAATCAGGCTGTGGTAAAACTACACTAGGCCGCGCTTTGCTTGGATTACAGCCTATTTCAAGCGGACGAATTTTTTTTCGAGGCAAAAATTTAGCGCAGCTTACAGAAAAAGAAATGCGGCAAATGAGGACACAAATTCAAATTGTTTTCCAGGATCCATATTCTTCACTGAATCCGCGCATAACTGTAGGTGATGCAATTGCAGAACCATTAAAAGTACATTGCAAAAATTTAAGTTCCACTGAAATCAAGAATAAGGTATTTGAAATGTTGGATAAAACCGGGCTTGGCCCATTGTTTTATTCCCGTTATCCGCATGAATGTAGTGGCGGACAAAGGCAACGTATCGTTATTGCACGTGCATTAGCGCTCAATCCATCTTTTGTTGTTTGTGATGAAAGTGTATCTGCACTTGATATGAGTGTGCAAGCGCAGATTTTAAACCTATTAAATAGCCTCAAAGAAATTTTTAAATTCACAGCCTTATTCATTTCACATGATTTATCTGTTGTACGATACATCAGCGATCGAATCATTGTAATGGAAAAAGGGCGGATTATAGAAACGGGAAGTACTACGGATATTTATGAAAACCCTCAAACTGCCTATACAAGAAAACTGATAGAATCAGTACCAGGGAGAGCGTATTTTAATGAGATTCAGCTACGGTAATATTTTTTTATCTCCACTTTTCGATGTAACTTTGCACACTTTTCATTGAAAGTAACTACATGGCACAGCCGCCCCGTAAGGCGGTGGCAGGTAACATGTAACCTGTTTATCTAAATTTAAAAATACATGAAATTATCTCAATTCCGTTTCGACCTACCCTTAAACCTGATTGCTCAAAACCCTACAAAACGCCGTGAAGATAGCCGGTTGATGGTAATAGAACGCAAAACCGGCAAAATTGAAAACAAACAATTCAGCAATATACTCGACTATTTCGATGACAAGGATGTTTTTGTAGTGAATAATACCAAAGTTTTCCCGGCACGCATGTATGGCCGTAAAGAAAAAACAGGCGCAAAGATTGAAGTTTTCCTGCTGCGCGAATTGAACCGTACCAATAAACTTTGGGATGTAATCGTAGATCCTGCCCGGAAAATCCGTGTGGGTAATAAATTGTATTTCGGGGAAAATGATGAGTTGGTAGCAGAAGTTATTGATAACACAACGAGCCGGGGCCGTACCATTCGTTTTATTTGGGAAAAAGATGAAGAAAGCTTTCGCCAGATGCTTGCATTTCTTGGTGAAACGCCGCTACCTAAATATATCAAACGCCGCCCGGATGAAGAAGATAAGGAACGCTACCAGACAGTGTATGCAAAACATGAAGGCGCTGTAGCCGCCCCCACAGCGGGTTTTCATTTTAGTAAAGAATTAATTAAGAGATGTGAAATTCAAGGAATACGTTTTGCGGAAGTAACCCTGCATACCGGCCTCGGCACATTCAGGCCAATAGAAGTGGAAGACTTGAGCAAGCATAAAATGGATGCTGAATTTTATAAAATAGATGAAGCCGCCTGTGCCATTGTAAATAAAGCCAAACAAAATAATCATCGTATTTGTTCTATTGGCACTACTACAATGCGTGCCATGGAAACGAGTTTTACTGCCCAAAAATTATTAAAGCCAAGTGAAGGATGGACAAATATTTTCATTCATCCACCATATAATTTTAATGTAGCAGATAGCCTCGTAACCAATTTTCATTTACCGAAAACAGGCCTGCTCATTATGACCTGTGCTTTTGCGGGTTATGACCTCATCATGGAAGCTTATAAAAAAGCCATTAAAGATAAATATAATTTTTTCACGTATGGGGATGCCATGTTGATTATATAACTTATTGCAGATTGCATCGTATTGAGAATTTTTACATTGAAAAAATTAAAGCCGGAAAAGAGTTTCCCGGCTTTTTTTATGAAAGTTCAGGGGTTATAAAATCTTTTTACGACACGAAAGTAGCCGTATTACATTTTCTAAAACGCTTCTTTTACAATATCTTTTTCAGTTACTCCTAATGATGTTAAATGTTTTTCAATAGCCTGCATCATTGGTACCGGCCCGCATAGATAAAATAGCTTCCCCGGCATGTCCATTTGTTCTTTAATAATTTCCGCATTGATAAATCCATTTTTGTAACCATCCAGGTTTTCATCGGAAAGAACATTGATAAAATTCTTACCTAAGAGGCTGTTGAATTTTTCTTCAAGAATAATATCTTTTTTTGTTTTGTTGGCAAAAATCAATTTATTGTTGCCAATCTGGTTTTTCGATTGCAAGTCTTTAAAGATCGCAATAAAAGGTGTTACACCTGCCCCGCCTGCAATGAAAATGCCTTCTCCTTTATATGCGATATCGCCAAATACATCATGTATATTTATTTCATCACCTTTCTGTAATGCCAATAACTGATTGGTAACTCCATCATGCGAAGGATAAGTTTTGATTGTAAATTCTATATGATCTTCCTTCGGTAGAGATGTAAAAGTAAATGGCCGTAGTTCCTGTTCCCAACCATGCTTATTGAGTGATATATCCACTGCCTGACCAGGCTTATACACCAATCCTTCCGGCTTTTCTGCAACTATTTTGAGTACATCATGTGTGAGATTTTCAATTGATATTATTTTTACGACTTGTGCCATAATCCATTATTATTTTTGATAAATATGAGATAAAAATTCCTGTCTTGTGGTTTCATTTTCGAACTTGCCTGAATAAGCGCTTGTAATAGTTGTGCTATTGGTATCTTTTATTCCTCTTGATGCCACACATAAATGATCGGCTTCAATGAGTACCGCCACATCATCCGAATGGAGAATTGATTTCAAGGCATTTGCTATTTGCATGGTCAATCTTTCCTGCACCTGTGGCCGTTTGGCATAATACTGTACCAGGCGGTTTATTTTAGACAAGCCAATTACATGTGCGCCCGGAATATAGGCCACATGCGCTTTCCCGATGATTGGTACAAAATGGTGTTCACAATAGGAAAATAAAGTAATATCTTTTTCAACAAGCATTTTTTTATAATTATACTTATTTTCAAACAGGCTTATTTTCGGTTTATTATCCGGGTTGAGTCCACTGAATATTTCTTTTACAAACATTTTTGCAACTCTTTTCGGTGTACCACTCAGGCTGTCATCAAAAAGATTCAGGCCGAGTACCTGCATGATTTTCGAAAAATGAAATTCTATTTTTTTCATTTTTTCTTCATCCGTTAATTCAAATGCATTTTCAGTAATTGGCGTTTCATACACGTGTTTATTAACTGAGCCATTAATCATTGTTTCCATTAGAGTTCATTTATTTTTTTCATTACATTTTCTACAATTGCATCGCAATAGACCAGGTTAAATTCAAATAAGCTTTCAGCAGCATATGTTTTTTCAATTTCATTTCTCAGCAAAGCCTTGCACCTGTTTAACCGTACTTTTACATTTGCTTCACTGATATCCAAAAGGCTTGCTGTATCCTTCACATTCAACCCGTTTATTTCTCTCAATGAAAATACCATGCGGTAGTTGAAAGGAATTTTGCTTAGGACAGTTTCAATAATCCGTCCCAATTCCCGGTTTTGAATTATTTTACCTGTATCTGATTGGTGGTTTGTGAACATCGGATTTGAATTATCATTTGAATTATCATTTAAATTTTCCGCTATTTCATTTTGAAAAGAAAGCTTTGTTTTTTTCCGGTAACAATTATTCATCATAATGCGGATGATCCATGTTTTAAAATTTGACCTGCCTTCAAATTGTTGCAGGTTTTTATAGGCATCTACAAAAGTATCCTGCATTAAATCCTGCGTGTCTTCATGGTTAAAATTGTATGACCTGCCTATTTTATACAAGTATGGATTCAATCGCCTTACAATAATTTCGTATAGCGACTTTTCACCATTCCTGATTTTTTCAATGATTTCTATTTCTGTAAATTTTTCAAACTGAACCATGATGTATTCGATTAATTCTAAATAGCCATGTCAAAGCTAATTTAAACCTGCTTATAATTATTAGAGTAAACAGGAATGAGAAAGGTTACAAAAGTTCAATCTGTGAATAAAACTTTTTTAGCACGGCTTCATTATTCACTTTGCCTTCGCAGAAATGTTGAAATAAACTTTGGATGAGTAATAAAACTCCTTTGGTGTATGGAGGAGAGAAAAAATAAAGCTAATAAATTCCAGGAAAGTTTTCCTACAACTTTTTTATTTTAATATTCTTAAACCACACATCGCCGCCATGATCCTGCAAGGCAATATGCCCTTCATGGAATGTACCGAAACCGGGCATTGAATGAAACTTACTGCCGGCAACCATTTTATTCCAATTGGCATCCCACATCGTAGTTGAAACTACATGTATATTATTTAAATAAAAATCGAGCTTTCCATTATTGGCAATGATTTCTACATGATTCCATTCCCCGACAGGTTTTGCAGATTCAGGTAATGCTGAAATTAAATCATATAAATCCCCTGCACGGTGTTTTGGGTATTTCGCATCTTCGTGGCCTATATTATCTATGATTTGCATTTCCGGCCCTGTGAGCCATACATAATTGTATTTTGCATAATCATCATGTACATAGAAAATAATTCCGCTGTTTCCTGCCGGTGAAATTTTCCAGTCGAGTTGCAAAGCAAAATTTTTAAAACTTTCATTTGTGACTAAATCCCCGCCATCATTTTTGGATGGGTCAAAATGAAGGACACCATTATCCGCAATCCATCCGGCACCGGCTTTTTCTTTGCCATAAGAATGCCAGCCATCAGTTGATTTGCCATCAAATAAAATTTGCCAGCCTTTATCTGAAACAGTAAAATCATCTGCATCATTTGAAGCTGCTGTGTGTGGGGCATTACATGCCAGGGCACTGAAACATATCAGCGCCGGAACGATAATTTTTTTTATCATGACTAATTTGTCCTTAATAATAAAATATATTTTACCATTTGTTCAGCATCCGCTTCTGAAACTTGTGGATGTGCAATCATGGCTACCTGTCCCCAATTGCCGGAGCCGCCTTTTATTACTTTTTCAGCCAGCATTTTTACATTGGCTTCATTGTCTGCATATTTATTGGCAACATCTACATAAGCAGGGCCGGTTAATTTTTCTGACACTTTATGACAAGTGAGGCAATCATATTTTGCTACTAAGGCAAGCCCTGCTTTATAATCGGGATTTTGAGTAATGTCAACCGTAGCAGGCGTTTCAGTGGTTGTGGCAGCAGTATCTGTGTTATTACTCCCGCAGGCAGCTAAAAATAAAATTACTGAAGTAAATACAATCAATTTTTTCATAATTATGAATATTTAAGATGTAAAATGATTTGTGTAAAGTTATTAATAAATTCCAAGAATATTTTTATTAAAATCTTTATTGATTTTTGAAGAAGCAAAATCATCAAAAGTTTTAGACGTAACAGGGATAATGTGGTCCTTAATAAATGCAGCGCCTTCTCTTGCACCTACTTCAGGATCTTTCAAACAACATTCCCATTCCAAAACAGCCCATCCGGAAAAATTGTATTGAGCCAATTTACTGAAAATGGCGGAAAAATTTACCTGCCCGTCTCCCAATGAACGAAATCTTCCTGCCCGGTTTAGCCAACTTTGATAACCACCATATACTCCCTGTTTTCCCGTAGGATTAAACTCTGCATCTTTTACATGAAACATTTTTATTCTTTGATGATAGATATCAATATAATCAAGATAATTGAGGCATTGCAAAATGAAATGCGAAGGATCATATAATAAACAGGCGCGCTGATGATGATGGACTTTTTCCAAAAACATTTCATACGAAATGCCATCATGCAAATCTTCACCGGGATGAATTTCAAAACAAAGGTCTATGCCGTACTTTTCATATTCATTTAAAATGGGCAACCATCTTTTTGCGAGCTCACTGAAACCCTCATCCACTAAGCCTTCCGTGCGTTGCGGCCAGGGATAAACCATCGGCCATAATAATGCACCACTAAAAGTTACGGAAGCTTGTAAGCCTAAATGATGAGATGCTTTTGCAGCATATTTTAATTGTTCTACGGCCCATTGCTGTCTTTCCTTGGGTTTGCCTTTCACTTCGCCTGGAGCAAAGCCATCAAACAATTGATCGTATGCAGGATGCACCGCCACCAATTGCCCTTGCAAGTGAGTGGACAATTCTGTGATTTCCATCCCGGCATTTTTCACGATACCATTTATTTCATCCGCATAGGTTTTGCTTTCCGATAATTTTTTTAAATCCAATAACCTTGGATCCGTTGTAGGTAATTGCACACCTTTGAAACCCAATCCTGCAGCCCATTTACAGATATCCGGCAGATTATTAAATGGAGGGTTTTCATCCATAAACTGTGCAAGAAAAATCGCCGGCCCTTTTATTGTCGTCATAATTTTTTTAAATTAAAAGTAAAATGAAATCAAAGTTTATTATTGATTTTTATGAATCTGATAATTTTTCTAAAGTTTATGGAACAATGTGTTTCATCCATTTTTCCCCTGAATTTGATGAAGCCACTACATTTTCTATAAATGCCATTCCTCTTACGCCTTCTTCTATCCCCGGAAAATCAAGCATTTCTTTGGTAGGGTTTTTCCCTTCTGTATGTGCATCAATTGTTAGTGCAAAATTTTTATACAAATTTGCAAATGCTTCAATATATCCTTCCGGGTGGCCGGCCGGTGTACGGCAATTTTGTAAGGCAAAAGATGAAAGTATGTTGGTAAAATTTGTGCCTGCAAATAAAATTTCTGTGGGCTTATCTTTCCATTTTACAAATAATTGATTGGGGTTTTCCTGCTTCCATTCAATACCGCCTTTTTCTCCATAAACCTGGATGGATAAAGCATTATTTTCTCCTGCAGCAATTTGCGAAGCCATTAAAATACCGGAAGCGCCATTTTGAAATTTCAATAATACATTCCCATCATCATCTAATTTTCTTCCTTCAACAATGATATTCAAATTGGCGGATAATACTTCAATTTTTTCTCCGGAAATATATTCTGCCAAATGTGCCGCATGCGTTCCAATATCGCCCATACATCCACTCAGGCCGCTTTTTGAGGGGTCGGTGCGCCATGCAGCTTGAGCATTCCCTTCCTTTTCTGTGAGGGTACTCAGCCATCCTTGAGGATATATCACACAAACTTTCCGGATTTTTCCAAATTGATTTTCGGCAATCATCGCTCTTGCTTGTTTCACCATAGGATAACCGGAATACGTATGTGCAAGGCATAATAATAAATTTTTCTCTTTTAATTTTTCTCTCAACTGAATTGCTTCATCCAAATTATAGGTGATGGGTTTTTCTATAAAAAGATGAAAGCCATGTTCGAGCGCGAGCATAGCAGGTTTAAAGTGTTCAAAATTGGGTGTAACAATAGAAATGAAATCAATCTTTTTATCTGCAGGCATTTTGCTTTCATTGTTAATCATTTCTTCATAAGAAGTATATACTCTTTCTTCCGGCAGGAAAAGTGATTCGCCTGATTCCTTTGCCCTTTGCGGGTTTGCGCTAAACGCACCACAACATAAATCAATCATGCCATCCATGCGCAATGCCATGCGGTGGATGGAACCAATAAATGCGCCCTGCCCTCCACCAATCATCCCCATTCTTATTTTTCGTTGCATGTGATTCGTTTAATTTTTTTAATATTTCAAATTTATGAAGTAATGATAGTATGGAAAAGAATTTTGTTTTCACTTCAGTTATTTTTTGTCAAACTAAAAAAACTATTTTTGTTTTATCACTTAAAAAATAAATGAATGAATTTAAACAGTCGCAGGAAATTTATTAAAAACTCAGCAGCGCTTGGTGCACTTGCTTTTATTGGAGGCAAAAATGCTTTTTGCATGAATAACGGGTATTCCATGAAAAATTTTGGGTTGCAATTATATACACTGCGCGATGTTTTTGGCAATAACCCGCAAGGATATATTAAACAAATTGGAAGCTTTGGCTATACGCAAATAGAAAGTTATGAAGGCAAAGAAGGTATGTTTTGGGGCATGATACCAACTGAGTTTAAGCAACGTATTGAAGATGCTGGTATGATGCTCGTTTCAAGCCATTGTGATATCAATGTAGGTTTTGAAAAAAAAGTGACTGATGCTGCTTCTATCGGGATGAAATATTTAATCTGTGCATGGGTTGGCCCGCAAAAATCTATTGACGATTTTAAAAAGATTGCAGATGATTTTAACGTAAAGGGCGCATTGTGTAAAAAACATGGGATCAAATTTGCCTATCACAACCATGATTATTCATTTAAAAAAATAGATGGTGAAATCCCGCAAGATGTAATGATGGAAATAACGGACCCTTCATTAGTGGATTATGAAATGGATATTTATTGGGTCATTACCGGTGGTGCAGACCCTATTGAATATTTTAAAAAATACCCGGGCAGGTTTACTTTGGGGCATTTAAAAGACCGTTTAAAAAATGCATTGCCTTCAGAGACCAATGCATCCTGTACACTCGGAACCGGAAGTATTGATTACAACAAAATCCTTCCTATTGCAAAGGCTGATGGGATGGATTATTTTTTTATTGAACAGGAACGTTATGATGGCACTACGCCTATAGAATGTGTGAAAGAAAGCGCCCATTATTTGAAATCACTTAAAATATGATCTCTTCATCATTGGCATCGAAAAAATGAAATTCCGTCAATTGATAGTTATTACTTTTTTTGACATGCAATGGCGTTTTAAATTTTCTGCTCATTTTAAATCGCAATGAAAAAATTCCCTTCGTTAAATGAGAATGCACAATCGGGTGTACATATATTGTGAGGTTTTTGTGATGGTGTGAAACAAGGTATTCCAGTTTCTTTTCTATTTCATCTACGAATAACAAAGTAGAAGTTATTTTCCCGGTACCATTACAGCTTGGGCAATTTTCTGCAGTAGCAATATTTACTTCGGGGCGCATGCGTTGCCGGGTAATTTGCATCAAGCCAAATTTCGAAATCGGCAAGACGGCATGTTTTGCGCGATCCGTTTTCATAAATTCATCCATTGCTTCCTGCAGCCTGCGCCGGTTTTCGGGTAATTTCATGTCAATAAAATCTACCACGATAATGCCGCCAATATCACGCAATCGCAGTTGCCTTGCAATTTCCTGTGCCGCTTCCAGGTTGGTGCCAATGGCATTTTCTTCCTGGTTATTACTTACACTTTTGTAGCCGCTGTTTACATCTATTACATGCAATGCTTCTGTATGTTCAATGATGAGATAAGCGCCACTGCTTAAATTCACGGTTTTGCCAAAAGATGCTTTAACCTGTTTGGTAATACCAAGCTGATCGAATAATGGAACACCATTTTGGTAAAAACTTACAATACCTGCTTTATGCGGCGCTATTTTCTGGATATAAGAACGGGAGTCATTATAAATATTTTTATCATTTGTAATGATGGCATTAAAATCTTCATTCAACAAATCGCGTAATATGCTCGTGGTTTTATCTTCTTCACTGAAAATTTTTGCAGGAGCTACAGCGCCTTTTAAATTTTCACGGATCGTTTCCCATGTTTTGATCAGTTGCAAAAGATCGTCATGCAGTTCTGCAGTTTTTTTTCCTTCCGCAGCAGTTCGTACGATTACACCCAGGTTTTTAGGGCGGATGGCATCTATGATTTTTTGCAACCTTCTTCTCTCATCGGAAGATTGAATTTTTTTAGAAACTGCTACTATATTATTAAACGGCGTTACTACAACAAACCGGCCCGGTAAAGAAATTTCGCAGCTTAATCTTGGGCCCTTAGCTGCAATCGGCTCTTTTAAAATTTGTACCAGTACATTTGGTTTGCCATTCAATACTTCGGTAATCTTCCCGGTTTTAATGATTTCCGGTTCAATTTCAAATTTTGAAAAATCGAAATTATTACCCAGCTTATCCTGCTGTGCCAGTTGGGTAAATTTTAAAATTGATTTGATAAAAGGGCTAAGGTCTGTATAATGAAGGAAGGCATCTTTTTCAAATCCTACATCTACGAATGCGGCATTTAACCCGGGAATAATTTTTTTTACTTTACCAAGGTATAAATCGCCAACGATAAAACTGGAGTCCAGTTTATCATTGTGTAATTCTACCAGTTTTTTATCTTCCAATAAGGCGATATCAATACCGGTAGGGTCTGCGCTTATAATTAATTCTTTGTTCACGTGATATTTATTGATTGAAACCTTGCAAGGTAAAACAGGCAAAAGCCAAATTACATTGCTACATTGCCTTCATTGCCGCAAAAGAATATGAGGGATGGATAAATGTTTGTGTAGGCAGTTGAGGCGTTTTCAACTTTCCCACATACCATTTACAGGCATGTGGAAAGTTGAAAATAAAACTATCTTTTTTTCTTTTTATGACGATTCTTTCTCAATCGTTTTTTTCTTTTATGAGTGGCAATTTTGTGACGTTTGCGTTTTTTTCCACAAGGCATAATCCAATTTTAATTTTGTTATAAATCTGTTTTACTTAATGCATCTATTCTATCCTGTATTTCTTTTTTTGCTTCCGGCAAGCCAATCATATCCTGTGCTTTTTTATACCAGTTAATCGCATTGGTTTTGTCCCCTTTGCGGTCATAACTTTCAGCAAGATTAAAAATTGCTTCCAGGTTTAGCGGATCTTTACTTACTACAAATTGAAAGCGTTCAATGGCTTTATCCAATTGATTGCTTTTCAAATCTCCCTTACCAAGCACCATTTGCGCATATAAATTTCCGGGGTCCCTGTCTGCAACTGCTTTTACAGCCAGGATTCCTTCCATCGGTGAAGCGGAAATATTGCCAAAAATATAGCAGGCGCCAATTCCAATCCGGGCCGAATCATTCACCGGGTTTATCTGCAATGATTGTTCAAAAAGAGCTTTTACATTTGTTGCAAGCCAGTTTTGTTTTGCAGGATCACTCTCGGCATACATCTGGCTAATTAACAAACGGGCGGCAAAGTTGAGCTTTTTTTCAGAATTTTCCAATTTTGCTTCTTCACCTAAATAATAAGCAGCGATATCCGGCCTGTTGAGACTATCGCCCCAATATTTTGCAAGTTGCCCATTGATGGCAATCTGTTGGTTTTTCACATCCCCACGCACAACTGTGTTTTCCAATTGTGTAACGGAAGTAACTTGTTCCGGTGAAAGCGCTTTTTTTGCAGTAGTGATAATATCTTGCGTTGTAATTGTGGCAGGAGCCGCTTCTTGT
>CAYXHX010000006.1:16481-22911 GCA_964464835.1 uncultured Chitinophagaceae bacterium
TCAGCCGGCGCTATGGTTTTTCCAAAGAAAAATAAAGCAAAGCAAACTGCTAATGATATTCCTACTAAAATAAGTTGTTGTTTTTTCACAAATATCCCTTTGAGGCCGCAAAGTTAGGCAATCTGTGTTTCCTTTACTTCTTTTACAAATTCTTTAGAAGGTTTAAAGGCTGGAATATAGTGTTCGGGTATATGAACGGCAGTATTTTTTTTGATATTACGGCCAATTTTAGCTGCTCTCTTTTTTAAAATAAAGCTGCCAAATCCCCGGATATAAATGTTTTCTCCCCTTGAAAGATTGGATTTAATTTCTTTCAGAAGGGTTTCCAAAGTCACCAATACATCCACTTTGGGAATGCCCGTTTGATTTGAGATATTCGTAATGAGGTCGGATTTTCTCATAAATGAAAATTAAATAATTTGTAATTGTTTATTTTGAGTCGAACAATATATAAAAAAAATTAAGATTGGATACAAAAATTTGTTAATCGGCAAATATTCGAAATCAACGGAAATTTAAACCATTTTTTTTAAATATTTCCTAAATTATCAAATTCATTTCACATTTGCATTTCATGAAAACTTTGGCATTCAGCAGGCTTCTTTTAAAGTGGCATTCGGAAAAAAATCTGCGGCAGATGCCCTGGAAAGGGGAAGCTGATCCCTATAAAGTATGGTTGAGTGAAATTATATTACAACAAACACGGGTAGATCAGGGAACATCATACTATACGAATTTCGTACAAACCTTCCCCCACATTTATTCTTTGGCAAAAGCCAAAGACGAAAAAGTATTTAAGCTTTGGGAAGGGTTGGGTTATTATGCACGATGCAAAAATATGTTGGCCACTGCAAGGTTTATTGCCTTTGAAAATGATGGAAAATTTCCCGAAAGTTATGAGGAACTTTTGAAATTAAAAGGCATCGGGCCATATACAGCTTCTGCAATAGCATCGTTTTGTTACAACCTGCCTAAGCCTGTAATAGATGGTAATGTGTATCGTGTGCTCGCCCGGGTTTTTAAAATAAAAAAATCACCCGATACCACTGAAGGGAAAAAATATTTCGTGGGCCTCGCTGCAGAATTAATAGATAAAAAACGCCCGGGTATGTACAACCAGGCTATTATGGATTTTGGGGCTACCGTTTGTAAACCCGCACTGCCATTGTGTGACAGTTGTATTTTTCAAAAAACTTGTGGTGCATTTCTTGAAAAAAATGTATTGGCTTTCCCGGTAAAATTGAAAAGAATTACCAGGCGGGAAAGATGGTTTACCTATTTCATTTTTTATATGGGAGAAAAAGTTTTTATTCAAAAAAGAACAGGCAGCGATATTTGGCAGAATCTTTATGAATTTTTTTTAAAAGAAACCGGGAAACCGATGAAATGGACCGAACAGAAAATTAGAAAATATATTGACCGGGAATTGAGTATCCCGGAAAAAGTTGAAATATGTATACATCCTCCTATGAAACAAATGCTGACACACCAGGTAATCCATGCAGTTTTTATAGAGGTTCATTTAAAAAAAATGCCAACCATGTTATTACAGTTTGATGGCAAGTGGCTCAACAAGAAACAATTGCGTGAAACGGGTTTCCCAGTTATCATTCGCAGATTCCTAGAAAATTCAATAATGCTTTCTTAATTTTAAAAAAGCTGCCATAGTTATTATTTAATTTTTTATAACTTTAATGGAGGAATAAGTTTTTTCTTCAAAATTTTTTTTATGAGAGGCGTAAATAAAGCAACATTGATTGGCAATCTCGGCAAGGACCCGGATATACAAATTTTAGAGGGCAATATACCCGTAGCGAAATTTCCCCTTGCAACTACAGAAATGTATAAAGATAAAAGTGGCCGGCTTCTTTCGCAAACAGAATGGCATACCATTGTATTGTGGCGCGGCCTCGCAGACCTTGCACAGAAATACCTGCACAAAGGCAGCCTGATATATGTAGAAGGCAGGCTCCGGACAAGGAGTTGGGAAGATAAAGATGGTATCAAAAAATTTGCAACCGAAATTATCGGCGATAACCTCATCATGCTGGACAAACGTATGGATCAACATTCAAGTGGGCAAGAAGGGCCGGAAAATATGCATGGCCCGGATATACAACATAATGAAGATGAACAAGGCTTACCTTTTTAAATGAATTATGATTAATTTTGAAAGCATCCATTTTGCAGGGCTAATCCTTTTCAATTAAATAAATAATTTTGGATAGTTGTTTTTCTTGCTTGCCGGGTTTTTACTTCTTGAATGTTTTAGGTAGTGCCGACCCACAACACATTTCATTTTTATTGGTGTTTTTCATCCTCCTTTTGGCTATTTCATTTATTTTATCCGGTGCACAAATTGCTTTTTTTTCTTTTGGAAAAAAAGACCTCGATATGTTGCAAACAAAAACAAATCCCGCTTATAAACGAATTTTAGATTTATTGGAGAACCCGGCTTTATTATTTGCGGCACTATTTGCGGCAAATGTATTTTTCAATTTAGCCATCATTATTTTATCCAATACCTTATTGGATGAACTTTTTGCGTTTAAAAATCTACCTGATCTATGGATGGAATTTGTTATTAAAATTATTGTCATCACATTCCTGTTATTGCTTTTTTGCGAAACACTTCCCAAAAAATATGCACGTCAGAATCCCATCCGTTTTGCACGTGATTTGGGTTTTGTTGTGCAGGCAGCTTTCTATATGTTTAAACGCATCGGGTCATGGATGCTTGCATTTACAAATACGATCGAAAAAAAAACTTCCAAAAAACCATTTAGCGCTTATGCCCCTGATGAATTGGATGCTGTTATGGAAAACAATACTGATCACGTTGCTTCAGACCAGGAAAAAAATATTCTCAAAGGCATTTTAAAATTTACCAATATTAGTGTAAAACAAATTATGCGGCCAAGGCCCGATGTGAGTGGTGTTGATTATACCATAGATTTTGCAGGCCTGCATAAAAGAATTGAAGAATTGCACTATAGCCGGATTCCCGTTTATAAAAACAACCTGGATGAAATTGCGGGTATCATCCATACAAAAGATGTATTATCATTTTTATCGGAAGCAGATAATTTTGACTGGCATACTATTATGCGGCAAGCATATTTTGTACACGAACAAAAAATGATTGTGGAATTACTGAAAGAATTTCAACAGAAAAGAGTTCACTTTGCAATTGTTGTTGATGAATTTGGCGGTACAAGCGGGATCGTAACAATGGAAGATATCCTCGAAGAAATAATGGGTGATATTAAAGATGAATTTGATGAGGAAGATACAGGGATGCGCAGGCTGGATGAGCATAATTTTATTTTTGACGGCCGTACAATGATTTATGATGTATGTAAATTCCTGAAAATACCTTTGGGTACTTTTGATACCGTGAAAGGTGAAAGTGATTCTCTGGGCGGACTGGTATTGGAACTTGCAGGCCGTATCCCGTTAAAGGATGAAAAAATTGTCAGCGGCGACTTTATTTTTACCATTCTTGAAATGGATAAAACCAAACTGCTGAAAATTAAAGTAACTATAGAAAATAATATGACAATGTTGCAATCCTAATTGAATGACACAATGAAAAAATCACTTTTTATAAAAATATCCGTTCTCTTTTTTCTCTGTGCATGCAATGATCATTATACACCGCGACCTGAAGGATATTTTAAAATAGATTTCCCTGAAAAAAAATACCGGGAATTTGATCTTCCGGGATACCCCTATAAATTTGAATATCCTGTTTATGGAAAGATTGTGAAAGACAGTAGTTTTTTTGGCGACACACCCGAAAATCCCTGGTGGATCAATATTTATTTTCCACAATTCAACGGAACTTTGTTTATCAGCTATAAAGAAATCGGGAAATATTCTTTGGAAAAATTATTGAATGATGCATTTAATCTTACCAATAAACATTCAGTACGCGCATCTTATATAGATGATTCAGTAATGACAACACCGAATAATATACATGGCATGTTTTTTAAAGTGAGTGGTGAAGTAGCAACTGCCAATCAATTTTTTTTGACAGATTCCACAAAACATTTTTTACGTGGCGCACTCTATTTTAATGTAGCGCCCAACCAGGATTCATTGATGCCGGTGAATGCATTTTTAATAGAAGATGTACGCCACCTGATCAATACATTTCAATGGAAATAAATTTAAAAATATTTAAAGCAAAACTTTTTTGATAGCAATAGAAAATACCTTAATCAGCGATGAAATTATTTCAGCGCAATTTGTATGTGATCTTCATAAATGCAAAGGTGGCTGTTGCGAAGATGGAGATGCCGGCGCTCCGTTAACAACGGATGAATTGATAGAATTAAGAGAAAATTTTGACATCATCAAACCTTATCTTTCGCCCGAAGGCATTGCTGCCATTGAATCACAGGGAAAATATGTGCATGATGCCTCTTTCGGTTGGGTAACGCCTACCATCAATGGCGGTATTTGCGCGTATGGCAAAAAAGATGAAAACGGTATTATCAAATGCGGCATTGAACAAGCTTTTAATGAAGAGAAAATTCATTGGAAAAAACCCATAAGCTGTCATTTATTTCCCATCCGTATTTCACCAAGTTTACATGACCCATCCATAGATTTTATGAATTATGAACCAAGGCAAGATCTCTGCCGTGCCGCTTGTGCATTGGGCAAGCGATTAAAAGTACCCGTCTATATTTTTTTAAAAGATGCTTTGATCCGCAAATATGGAAAGGAATTTTATGCCACATTGGAAGCCACTGTTGATTTTATACAAAATGGAAAAAATGCTTCCTGATTTTTTATCTTTGTTTGGGCATGTAAAAATGTAATCGAAAACAGCACTTGTACCATGACTAAAAACGAATCCACGTTTCTTGCAAAAAGCACCATCAAAGCTGCCGACCTCACTCACCGGCAGAAAATCAATTTTAATATAGGAAAATACAATGCAGCCGTTACAAATGGTAAAGCACAATTTGCAGATTTGCAAACTCTCAGAAGAAAAGCAAAAAATATAAAGTGGCGAGCTATTGAAAATTTAAGTGTATGGCTGGAAATGTTTGAACAAAAAATTACAGGGAATGGCGCTACGGTTTTATGGGCGCAAACAGGAGAGGAAGCCTTACAGTTAATCGGTGACATTTGTAAGAAAAGAAATTGCAAGTTGCTTGTCAAAAGCAAGAGCATGGTTACAGAAGAAATTCATCTCAATCATTTTCTTGAAGCAAATGGAATTGAAAGTGTGGAAACAGATCTCGGTGAATACATTCAGCAATTGGATGGTGAGCCTCCGTATCATATTGTTACACCTGCTATGCATAAAAGCAAAGAAGATGTGGCCAAATTATTTGAAACAAAGTTGGGGACAGAAGCAGGTTTATTGCCCGAACAAATAACATTGTTTACAAGAAATAAATTACGGGAAAAGTTTGTACAGGCAGAAATTGGCGTTACCGGCGCAAATTTCATTATAGCAGAAACAGGCTCCATTGCCATTACTGAAAATGAAGGGAATGCGCGTTTATCCACAGCTTGGCCGAAAACGCATATCGTGATAGCCGGTATTGAAAAAGTGTTGCCTTCATTGCAGGACTTAGCGCTTTTCTGGCCGCTGCTTTCTGCCTTTGGTACAGGACAGCAAATGACTGTTTACAGCAGCATTATCAGCGGGCCAAAAAAACTAAATGAATCAGATGGCCCGGATGAAATGTTTGTGATTTTATTGGATAATGGCCGAACCAATATTCTAAAAAACCCTGCAGTAAGGGAATCGCTTTATTGTATCCGTTGCGGGGCATGCCTGAATGCCTGTCCCGTATATAAAAATATCGGCGGCCATAGTTATGATACCACTTATAGCGGGCCAATTGGAAGTGTGATTACACCGCATTTGCAAAAAATGAAAGACTATAAGCATTTGAGTTATGCTTCTTCATTGTGCGGGAATTGTACGGAAGCCTGCCCGGTAAATATTCAATTGCATACAATGTTGTTGGAAAACAGGAAAGAATCCGTGGAGGAAGGTTTCCCTGCTTTTTCAGAAAAGATGGCCTGGAAAGTCTGGCGGGTAGCAAGTTTGCGCAGGAGCATGATGAATGCAGGAAATGCAGGCATAAAAAATAAAGTTGTCAATTCTCTTTTTAAAAATTGGTCGAAGCACAGAAACCCACTCGAATTCAGCAAAAAAACTTTTAATGAAATGTGGAAAGAGCGATTGAAAGAAGAAAATAAAAGCAAAAGATAAAATACTCTGTAATGTTTAAAATTTGTATGTATTAACTTCAACAAATTTCCGTGATAAGGATTAAAAATAATAGTGATTTTTATTTTAGAAAATTGTTGAAGGCTTTCTAACTTTCACCAGCATTGTTTATATTTGACTATCAATTTTTATTAACCTTTAAAAAACCAGCACATGAAAAATGAC
>CAYXHX010000007.1:0-13964 GCA_964464835.1 uncultured Chitinophagaceae bacterium
GGTAAAACATGTTTCATGATGAATGCCATTCCTTTGATATCAATTTGTATTCCTGCTTATAAGAGGGTTCATTCTTTGAAGCGTTTGTTGGATAGCATCGAAAAACAATCTTTTAAAAATTTTGAAGTAGTTATTACGGATGACAGTCCCGATGAATCCGTACAGAAGCTGATTGAATCTTATAAAAAAAAATTTCCATTATTGTATTTTAAGAACCCCACTTCACTTGGTACACCTGCCAACTGGAACGCCTGTATTGACAAGGCTTCCGGCGAATGGATTAAAATAATGCATGATGATGATTGGTTTGCAAATGAACAAAGCCTTGAAAGATTTGCCCATCATACGTATGGTGCCAAAAAATTTATTTTCTGTAATTACCTGAGTATAGATGAAGAAAAGAAAACGCAAATAAAAAGTGCCATTTCCGGTACTTGGATAAAGCGGATTGCAGCCGATCCATTTTCATTGTATGCAACAAATAAGATAGGGCCTCCAAGTGTTACATTCATTCACAAATCGGTGATGGAAAAGTTTGATGAAACATTAAAATGGCTGGTGGACATAGAATTTTATATTCATATTTTATCGAAAAAAAATCAATTCATTTCTATTCATGAACCACTGATTCATATCGGTTTAAATGAGGCCCAGGTTACCAATGCGTGTTTTCTGAACCCCTCAGTAGAATTACCTGAAGGGATGTATATACTGGAAAAATATGGCTTAAAAAAATTGAAAAACATTTGGGTATATGATGCATGGTGGCGGTTATTCAGGAATATGCACATCAAAAGTGAGCAAGAATTAGAACACTATGTTTCACGTAAATGGCCACGGGTATTGGTTTCTATGCTGAATGACCAACAAAAATATTCTTCTCATTTATTAAGAAATGGTTTCTTTTCAAAAGCCATGATGTTTCTTTCCTATAAAAAAATGCAGCCACATTAAATTAAATTACGGGTATTAATATTTTCCTGTACGCATTACAAAAGTTTTCCCTGCTGAATTTTTGAATTGCAATAGCACGGCTATTTTCTCCAAGAGTTTTTAAAAGATGCCTATTTTTACTGAGCATTTGTAAAGACATCACACCTTGTTCTACAATTTTATTTTCATCAGTTTCTGTAATTAACAGGCCGTTTTTATCATGAATAACATAATCAGGAATGGCATTTACTGCTGTGGAAATAACCGGTTTGCCGTAAGCCATCATTGTCATTACAACCAATGGCAAGCCCTCAAATGCAGAGGTTAGAATTAAGGCATCACTTGTGGCATATATTTCATTCATTTTTTTTTCATCATGGATATTTCCCAAAAAACTGCAAAAAGGAAAATCATTTGTACAGATCGCATTTTCTACATCGCCTACGAAAGTAAAATGAACATTTTCTTTTTGATCATTCAAAATTTTTGCCATTGCGGTAATTAAATGAACGCGTTTTTGTGGTGCGCCACGGCCAATAAATACAACTTGTAATTGTTCATTTTCTTGTTGAATGATTTCCGGAATGTCTATTGCATTATCAATAAAAGATAATTTTTTAAAATACTTTTCCGGAAGTTTATTTTCCTTGTATTGAGTTTCTACAGTTTCCTGCAATTTTTTTGTACTAAAAATCCTTTGATCAATACGATCAATAAAACCAATATTATAAGGAAGCCATGTTGGTAAATGGCTCAGTTCAATGCAAGGAATATTTTTTCGGATATGCGGGATCACTTTATAAAAATATAGGCTTTCACCGCCAAAGACAACCGGGTTTTCAGCTTTGTTGATCCAGGATGCAAGTACACCCCGGTAAAAGAAATTTATAAAATGAAATATTTTTTGATCTATCAGGCGATGTAAATCTAGAATGGATACGCCCTTCATTTTGTATAAAGGAAGAAATTTATTATTGGTTGATTTTTTGGAAAAGACAATTATGGGTTTTGCATCCTGAGTGCATTTGGCAATGTCTGCATTCACACGTGGAGCGCCACCGATATCGGCATTTGGAAAAAATAAAAACAGGTTTGTTGGATGTTTGAGCGGAATAATTTTGCCATACAATTTTCCTGCAAGCATGAATGGGAAAACGATGATTTGCTCTAAAGCAAGCTTAAATTTTGCACGCCGGTACGTCATGGTTTTACAAAATATTGTTGCAATATATTTTGAAGGTATTCATCATTAAAGTGCATATCTAAATTATTCATGCAATGTTTTATTTTACTTAAATTGATTTGAGGGCCGCTACCTTTTTGGATTAATGTATAATTCCCATTTTTCCCGATAAATTTTTCCAATGCTGATACAATATATTTCACATCATAAGAAACTGGGTTCGCTACATTAATGATTTCATTTTTAAATAAGTGTTGTTCAATGATTTTATTGCAAAGAATAAATAAATCATCCATGCTGATTATATTTCGCTTGGCATTTTCCCATAAATTAAAATGAACCCCATCTTTAATATGGGTAAAAAAATAATTTAAAATGGTGTGCGGATTTTTTGTTCTCCCTGCAATATTGGAAACCCGGAAGATAAGAAAATTTGAATGTGCCCTTTCTATGATTGATTCCATTTGCAACTTATGCAATACATAGGGAGACTCCCGGAGCGATTCATCATACACACTGCAAGTACTGAAATATACAAGTTGTTTCCCCGGATTTGTTGCCATTATTTCCAGCAATAATGTTTTTTCTTTTTCAAATTTTGCAATATCCTTATTGGTTGAATTGGACACGCCGGATGCAAAGATCAATACCTCACTATTTTTTTCATAACTGCTGAAACCCTTTGCCACCATGCCTTTCCCAACAACCATTTGTCTTGATTTATAATTGAAAATTAAGTATGAACAGTTATTTTCCGCTTCTTATTTTCCTTGTAATAAAAGAATATGGAAATGATGCACAATAACAAAATCAAAATAGAACTATACGCTGTGATTTTCCAACCCAACGCAAAACTCTCCGGTTCAAACCTGAATTCTATGGTATGTGTTCCTGCGGGAATCATCATTCCCCTTAATACATAATCCACTTTTGCATAATCGGTTTTCTTGCCATCTATATAAGCATTCCATCCTTCACTATAATACACTTCACTGAAAACAGCAGGCATTTCTACTTTTGAAACTGATGTATAGGTAACCGTGTCATGCCGGTTTGAAATCAAATGTATATTAGCTGAAGAATCAAATGAACTTGGTTGTTGAATGACATTTTTGAATGTATTTTCAACCAGAACAGTTTGTGCGGGATTAAAGTTTGTTAACGCATCCATTGTTTCTTTCGGGCCATTTGTGTATTGGACATTATGTACAAACCAGGCATTGCCCAATGCAGCAGTATTCAATTGTGCCACATCATTTTCAGTAATAATGTATTTTGTATTGAGCATATTCAATACCGGCAAACAATTCGGGAATTTCAATAGCTGGTTTTCTATCAAATCCTGGTAAATACTTAATTTGGCGGGGTGATAACCACCAATGGAATGATGGAAGTAAGCAGTCAATGCACCTTCATTAAATGCGCCGGAAAGCCCGCCATGCCTGAGATCCAGTACCCTGTAAAAACTTTTATCTGCTAAAATTTGCTGATCCGCTTTGGTAGGAACAAAAATATTTTCATACTCTTCTTTATCTATATACTGATCATTATTTAAATATTTTACATCAATAGCCATTACATCTATAAATGAAAAAATACCAATCACCAATAGAACAATATTTGTTTTTACTTTATCCTTCAGAAACAACCATAGAATTGAAGCTGCAATTGCTATGTAAACGAAAGAACGAAACAGGTCGGTGAGATATAATGATTTCCGGTCTTCCTGTAAAGCATTCAGGAATTTTAATACAGGTGTTTTTATTTGATCTTCCAATTTATTTACCTGCTGTAAAATATATGAATCCTGTTGTGAAGTAAAATCAAAACTGAAATATAAAAAGAGCAGGAATGCAAATAGGCCGAGCATTATAAAGAGCGCTTTTTTATATTTTTCTAAAAATGCTTTTTTATCTTTTATCCTGAAAATGATTTTGTCGAGCGCAAGTGTTGCAGCCAGCCCGAGTAATAAAGTTGGTACAACAATGATCATACTTGGTGCCCGGAATTTATTATACATGGGTAAATACTCCAGTAAAAAGCCATTGAAACTTTTAAAATATCCGCCCCAACTCATAATGATTGTTAATGCGCAACAGGATAACATCCACCAACGGTATTTGTTATCAAGAATGACGAAACCCAACACAGCAAGAAAACAAACGATAGCCCCTGCATAAGGAGGGCCGGATGTGCCCACTCCATTAATTCCTCCCCAATAATATCTTGGGTAACCCAATTGCTGTGCTAATTCCTGTGGCATTTCCTGCAAAGCGGCAATGGCTTTGGATTTTTCCTGTTTTATTTCTTCATTTCCGCTACTGCCTCCAAACATGCCCGGTACAAGCATTACAAAAGGTTCGCTTTTGTATAAGCTATAGCTGAATGCATAATCTTCATCGAGGCCGGTAGAACTTTTTGTGGAATCACTTGCATGTGCCATTAAATCACTTCCGCCCCGAATGGTTTCTTTGGAATATTCATAATTGGGTAGCAATGACACAGCGCTTGTGGCAGCGCCAATCACACCGGCCATTAATGCAAAGCAAATGGCAGTGATCATTTGCTTAAAGTTTTTTTCCTTTACCATTCGAATGATAAAAGCTACGCCCATAAAAGCAATGATGATGATGGTATAATAGATAATTTGATAATGATTTTCTGCTACAAGCGCCGCTGTGAATAATGCCGTCAAAGCTGCACCCACCCAATATTTTTTATTGTAAATAAGTTGTATCGAAGCAATTATCCCCGGCATGAATGCAATCGAATACATTTTGGTAACGTGCCCTACGGAAATAATAATCGGGTTGTACGTTGCGTATGCATACATTAATGCACCAATGATACTTACCCAGGGATTGACTTTAAATACTTGTGCCAAAAAATAAAAACAAATACAGGCGAGGAAAAAAAAGTTGATGGGAGAGGGGAGAAAAAGAGAAATGGCATTAATAAAATAAGGTGCGATATAATTATTGCTATACCCCAATATCACATAGCCCGGCATACCGCTAAACATGCCATTTGTCCATAAAGGAGCATGGCCATTTGAGTCCATATAATTTTGCTGGTCTTTACTCATGCCCACCCATTGAGCCAGGTCGCCTTGCGGCAAAACTTTATTTTGTAAGACAGGCTTGCAATAGATAACGGCAACGATTACAAAAATGGCAATCGCTATTAAATGTGGAAATAATTTTTGCCAATTAAACTTATTCATAACTTTATCAAATTGCAGCAAACCTACATGAACTATGGAAAATCACAAAAGTTTACTTTGGTGATCTTTTTTTTAAAAAAAATGCAGGTTTTTTGGCTGCAAGAAAATATGCTATGAACCAAAAACTTTTTGCTTTTACCCAACGCGTTGCATTTTTTTGTAATATTTTTTTTGCAGGTTATTTGATTATGGGTTATATCAGTTTTGCCCTCCCGCAAATTTTTGTAAAAGTGATGCTGATGTTTGGCGTGGTGTTATCACCCATTATGAACCTTATTGCATTTTTCTTTTTTATGTTGTCCATCACAAAAAGCGAAAGAAACACATTTTCGGGATTTATTATTTTTATAAATACGGTTATCCTCTTTTATCAAATCTTTCATTTCTTTATATTATGATCAACAAAATCCTGAAAGATAAGCCTACAAAGCTTTTTATCAGTTTTGCAGCTTTTTTTGTGGCAAATGCATTAATCGCAGAATGTATTGGTACAAAGATATTTTCTTTAGAAGCTTTACTCGGTATCAAGAATGAAGACTTTACACTTTTCGGCCAATCAGGTTTGTCTTTCAGTCTTACTTGTGGCGTATTATTATGGCCTTTGGAATTTATCATGACGGATATTGTGAATGAATTTTATGGCCCGAAAGCAGTACGAAGAGTAAGTTATACCGCAGTTGCATTAATTTCTTATGCCTTTTTGATGTTTTATATGGCCATACATGTTCCGCCTGCAGGCTTTTGGGTATCGAGCAATGTAGAAAATGGCATACCTGATATGCAGGATGCATTTAATGGGATTTTTGGGCAGGGCATGCGTATCATTGTCGGAAGCCTTGTTGCATTTTTGGTGAGCCAGATTGTGGATGTGACCATTTTTCACAGGATCAAAAAAATAACAGGTGAGAAAAAAATATGGTTGAGGGCAACGGGCTCCACGTTGGTTTCCCAGTTGGTGGACAGTTATATTGTTTTATTCATTGCCTTCAGTGGTGTGTTCACCTGGCAACAGATCCTGGCGATTGGGATTGTAAATTATACCTACAAATTCATCATGGCTATTGTTTTAACCCCAGTTATTTATATTGTTGAAAAAAGGATTGTAAAATACGTGGGTGAAGAAACAGCGCATGAAATGAAAAGGACTGCAATGGGGCAGCCTTCCGGTGGGTTTGAAAATATTCCTACTGCGGGGTAAAATATATTGTTAACTTTATATATAATTTCAATACACCAATCTACAATCAATGAAACAAAAATCAAACTCTGCAATTAAAAGTATAGTTATACTTTTTTTGCTGGGGCTTGGAGTATTTAGTTGTAGTAAAACTGATAATCCAACGCCTCCACCGACTCCGCCTCCGCCTGCTTCAACGCTTACTATCATTAAATTTGATACACTAAGCGTTGGAGATGTGAGCGCAAAAATGGTTTGGAAAGATAGCGGAAATAGCAAAATAACTTCCCGCACGATTACCAACAACACTTCCGGCGAAGTGATAGATGTTTTTTCGTCGGCTTCCTATGAAGCGAAAAATTTAAAACCCGGCACTTTTTACTCTTTTATTTTAAAAGTAAAAGATGCAACGGGCAACATGAAAAGCGCCACGCTTGGATTTTATACCAAGCTTGCAGAGAGCAAAGTTTTCTCAATCGAAAAAGTTTCCCTGGATAAAGAATTCGCCATCATTGGCAATTGCCAAAGCGATACTTTACGGCTAAAGATTAAAAACCTTTCTTCCGTAAACAAAGTGTTGAAATTTCTTTCGGGTAGTTTCGGGGTAAATGGCGTAGCTGTAAAAATGCTTCGCTATCGCCCCACAGACACAAGTGCCTGGAAAATTTTGCCGGCGAAAAACGGCATAATTACTTTTGAAAATCTTATGCTTTCTCCCGGCGAGAATGATCTTAAATCTCTCTTTTCGATTAAAGCCTATCCCGGAGTAGCTGACGACGCTCCGCTAACCTTCACTTTCATATCAATGGACGATGGCGAAGGAGGAGGCATTCCGAAAGGAGGCTTTCCGGCTTCTATTTCTGCCGGAAAGGTAAATAGCCACACAATGCCGACTACTTATACAGGCGAATTTGGCTGGAGGATTGAAAGTTTTATTGGTGGTATCTCTTTTTCATCAGGAGGTTCTGGATCGGGCCCAGTTCATACAGTAAATGATGTAAGGCTTTCTGGCCCTGGCCCGGCGAAGTTAATAAGCCTTCGTCTAAAAAATCCTTATGCATCGTTTACTGGTATGGAATGGGGTTACGCAGATCCAAATAATGATTTTCATAGATGGACTATTGCACATGATGATCTTTTTAAAAGGAGTATTCCGCGTGGAAAATATAATGGCCTTGGAGGTTGTTCTTCGGAAATTACAAATTTTTATTGGCAGGGAGATTATATTAATCTCGCTTTTGCAGACGGCTGTAATTTTTTGAATATGTATATACCAGGTGGATCAAATCAAATTGTTTCTATTGGTTGCGGAATGAAAAATCACAGCAATACTATATTTGAGTCAAATGATTATACGCCCGGGCTCTTTGGATTTATCCTCGCTTCCAAATTTGATTTTGTGCTGGAAAATTCTGACGGGCAAATAGTTGATTTTTCAGATGCCCTCGTTACCCAAGATCAAATTCCGCTAAACAATTAAAATTATTTATTTACTTTTTAAAAGCCACTCTTGCGAGTGGCTATTTTTGTGGACAACTTTTTTTAAAGCAATTTTTTAATAGTATAATTAAATTATTAAAAATAAATTTATTTAAAATTATGTTTAAAAAAATATTCGTTTTCAGCATTCTCATATTATCCATGCTTGGCTTTTACCGGGCTTCGGCTTTTTTGGATAAAAGCGTCGCCGGGGCTTATACAGGCTCGGTTGTTTATTCCGGCTTGCATGTAGTTTCTGCCGGAGATTTTGCAGATACAATTTATTTTGAAGCCACTTCAAGCCCAAATACAATTTTAAATCTTGTTGGAAACTTTGGCTCAGGCTATCAACCTTTAAGCCCATATAGCAGCATCACCACAGATGCAAACGGCCTTGCCAATACTTATGCCAATTATACCTGGCCACAGGCAGATTTATCCAGCGAACATAATTATGTAGCACAATTTACAGCTTCAGATAATAGCGATAATACATCAATCTTCGCTTATTATACAGCAAAAGTTTCTTATGCATCCATCAATTTGAGTAATAATAAAAGCATCACTCAAAACGCCAATGTTCCGAAAGGGACGAGAGTTACTTTTTCTTGTAGCGGGGCATCTGAAATGTATTTTGGACAAGTGAGCGGTTGGGCGGGAAATGCGGCGCTTGTCGCAAGCGATTATGGCCCACATACAAATACGGCAGATTATGCCCTCGGCTGGACGACTACCTTAAATACCAATGGCAATTTTAGATTGGAATGCGACAATATCGGCGGAACAAATACCAGGAAAAGATTGAATTTTACCGTGGCTGTAGTTTGCCCCGCGGGAGAAATTGCCGATATCAATGATTTTTGCCATGTGCCGTGTGGGGGGGGGGAAATCACGGCAATTGTTTTAACTCCCGTTATTTATATTGTTGAAAAACGGATTGTAAAATACGTGGGTGAAGAAACAGCGCATGAAATGAAAAAAGCAGCGATGGGCAACACATTGATGGATTTACAAACGGACAGGACTTGGCGTTGTTGGGGGATTTGAAAATCGTCCAGCCCGGTGCCGCTGCCCAATAGAATTACTAATGATGAAGATAACAACTAAAAGCCAAATAGATATTCGTCCGCAGGAACTGAAGAAGCCATGTTGCTGAAGTTGAAGTTACAAGGTCATGCCCCAATAACGCCAAACCCCCTGTTTTAAGTTCGCCCTTTCTTCCCGGTTATCTATAATGTGGGTCTGTGTCCAACTGTAGAGTGTTGCATGTGCCTTGGCACAAGGCAGACTCTTACCGCAGCTTTGCTTTGTATATGGGTTTTGTAGGGATGTGGTATGTGCCTGACTTGGTGCGTAGGATATTTGTGGATAAACTTTTCACTAAATTTTTTGGTATTCAGTTTTGTTTTTTTATTTTTGTCAAAATATGACAGGTCTTAAAATTCCCAAATGAATAGTTTAAAATCAGAATTAGGGCAATACCTCAGAGAGCTAAGAAAAGAAAGAGAGGAAACACTTCATCAGGTGTCAAAGGGAACTGATATTGATTCTCCGATGCTCAGTAAAATTGAAAGAGGGGAACGATTGCCCACAAGTGAACAGTTGAAACGATTAGCTAAGTTTTACAATGTGTCGGAAGCAAGTTTGAAAGTAAAACACACTGCTGAAAAAATTTTGAAAGAATATGGTGCAAACGAAACTACTTATGATGCGATTCAACTTGTCAATGAACAATTAACGATTTACGTTAAAAAGTCAAAAGAGAAATAATTGTGAAACAGAAAATCAAAAGTCTTATTGCATACTTCATTGGAAGTTTAAGTCCGGTGGAAAAGAAAATTCCTGTGCAGGACTTGAGCATCTTTTTTTCTGTCCTGATTGCAACTTTCACGTTGAGAAAGAAGCAAAGCAAAACTGTCAAAGTGAAGATCTCTTTCGCTGATTATCATTCTGAATTCAAAACAGAAGTTCAACTTGTCAAACAAAGATTCCCTGAACTGATAAAAATTTTCCTTGCAACAGAATCTCAACTTAAAATAGAACTGCTTTCTTCTGTCTTTGAAAGGCTGAAAGTTGTTTTTGAAAAAACTGATGATGATGTTGACGATATTATTTCCTGGTCGTATCAGTTTTTAAAAAAAGATTTAGAGAAGTCAGCTTTCAAACGAATAGGGAAAGACAATGCAAAGATTGAGGATTCCGATTTGCTTTTCACCACTCAGTTTTTTACTGATAAATACATGGTGAAATACTTAGTGAATGAATCTTTGTCGGGTTTTGATAAAACGAATATTCAAAAAGTAGTTGTCATTGATTCCGCTTCGGGTGGTGGTAATTTCTTAAACTATTCTTTTGAATGCCTTTACAAAATTTACAAAAAATCAAAACCGAATTGGTCAAACCAAACGATTGTTGACACGATTTTGAATAGTTCAATTGTCGGTTACGATTTGGATTCAAACCTTTCTAAAATTGCTTCTCTGTCTTTGTTTGTGAAAGCTTGTGGTTATGCAGTTCCAAACAAATCAACTATAATTAAAATTTTCGGTGGAATTACAAATGACAAATTGGGTTTCCTAAATCCTCATGTTACATCAAACTCAATTAGCAGAACAACTTTCAAAACTCAAATTGAGAAACTCGATAAAGAGAAAAAGATAAAAGTGTTTGTTACCAATCCTCCATTCATGGGTAAACGGGATATGGACACTTCATTGAAAAATTATTTGCTTGTAAACTATCCTGAAAGCAAAGGAGATTTGTGTGTGTCTTTCATTCAAAGAACTATTCAATTGATGAATGAGAAAGATGTGTTGGGTGTTGTGTCGCAAAACAACTGGATGTATTTGTCCTCACTCAAAGATTTTAGGCAACTATTTTTAGCAAAGCAAACTTTGAAAGAGTGCATTGATTTAGGAAGCAATGCTTTTGAAGATATTAACGGAGAGAAAACAAATGTTGCCTTGTGTGTTATTGGGAATTCTGAAATAAAAACTACAAGGTTTTACAATTTGAAATTCAAAAATATTGCGGAGAAAAAAAGTTTGGTATCACACAAAAACATTTCTGCTGAACTGACATTTGAGTTAAACCAAAATCAGTTTTTGAAAAACAGTAATCTTGAGTTCAACTATCAATTGGAACATCGTTTTGAAAACATTCAAGATCTTCAACTTTATTCAGAGTTTGCAAATCCAATGCAGGGGACTTCAACCGGAAATAATACTGAGTTTGTAAAGTTTGCTTGGGAAGTAAACGGAAGTCCAGATTGGAGATTGGTTAGCAAAGGTGGTGGTTTCAGCAAATGGGCTGGTTTGAATTATTACAAAGTTCATTGGGGTGAAAATGCTGAATTCATAAAAGCAAATAAAGGAAGTGCATTGAGGAACATTGATAAGATTTCTACAACACAACTTGTTTACAGTGACACAGGAACATTGGGTTTAAATGTGAGAGTACTAAAAGAGAGTCAAGTTTTTATTGCATCTGGTCCAGGCATTCAAGTTTTGAAAGGAGATAAATATGCTCACCTAGCTTTTCTGAATTCAAAGATTGCAACATTTCTATTGAAACTTATTAATCCAAAGTTTACAATCAGTGCAGGTTACATTTCTAAAATCCCTGTTGCACAAAATATTTTGGATTCAAAATTCATTGCAAAGAAAAGTAAAGAATGTTTAGAGTTGAAAGAAAAATATCTGCAAAAGAAATTGCCAAACTTCGAATTTCAACACTTCAATTATTCAGCTATTAAAAACCTTGATTCGTTTATTGAAAAGTTAATTGTTGAAGATATTGAAAGCGATTATCAACGACTATTCTTAGAGTCAAAAATAGAATCAGCTATCAGAAAGCAATACAATTTCAATTCAATGGAATTGAACGAAGTGAAAAGCATTGTTGGTGAATCTCCTTTCTTTAACAAGAAAAAAACTTTGAAAGTAAATTCAGAACAATTGGATTTGCTTCTCTCTGGAAGCATTGATTTGAATTGCTTGTCAACAAGCAGGGCAATAAATGGTTATTCAGTTGGCAGCGAAAGTGTGTTTGAAGATTTGTCTTACAAACTTGATGTAAATCCGAAACCGCTTTTTGATTTCATCAAAAAGAATGTTTCGAAATTCAAAAGCACAAAGGCAAAATATTTTAATGACTTGTTGCACAAAATTATTTTGAATGAGTTGGGTGTAAAGCAAATTTCTATTTACAAGTTTGAAGTTTTTAATTTGTCAAAATTGATTGAATCAATAAAGACAAAATATATTTTCCTGAATGAGCAAAGGGATTTGAAAGAACGAATTATTTCAATTCTTCAAGTTCACCATAAGAGTAGTTTTTTCAACAAACCCTTGGTTACTTATACCAAAGAATCTTTAACAGTCGGACAATCTCACAATGGATAAGGTGGTAGAGATATACGGTTATATTCTGAAAGAACATCTTTCAAAGTGCTTTGCAAATCGCCGAAGCATTAACCCTGGTGAACTCAACAAAGAAAGGTTCAAAGTGAAAGCGGTTTTTATTGCTTCAATTATTTTTTTGAAGAACGATTCCAAAAGAGAAGATTGCAAAATTGTTTCTTCAACTAATCACTGGCTTAAAAATTCATTCGCTGATGAAAACTTATTTTCATCAATAATTGATAATGCAAATGAAGGATTAGCAAATTTGGTTGATGATAATCTTTGCAATTTGATAGGTGTTGAATCAATTGATGTCCCTACGCTTTACGAAACTCTGTTGGGTATTGAAACTGGAAATGAAAGTAACGGAACGGAAATTTCAACGGCAAAGAATTACAGAAACAAGTTAGGTAGCTACTACACGCCTGCAAACTTTGCAAAGTCCGTTACTGAAAAAACTATTGACACTTTTTTTGAATTGAATTTTGGAAGTGTTGGCAAAGAATTTCTGAAAGAAATTACTTCAATAAGTTTTGCTGACTTCTCTTGTGGTGGTGGCAATTTTATAATTGCCGTTATTGACTACTTTGAAATTCTCTTTGCAAAATGGAATATTGAAGAAGAAAGTAAATTGGAATTGCTGAAAGCAATTGCTTTAAATATTTCTGCCTTTGATGTGGATTGCTTGGCTTTGGAAGTAGCAAAGCTGAATTTGCTTTTGAAGATTAACCAACCGTCACTTTACAAATCATTGAATGAAAGATTCATTCATGCAAACTTTTTATTGCAATCCGATTTTGCAATTGATGAGTCAAAAAAGGTTGAGGTTTTCTCAAACGGATTCATTTACCATGAGCAACTCAGTTTGAGCAAAGACAAACTCAAGAACTATGATGTTGTTTTAGGAAATCCACCTTGGGAGAAAATAAGATTTGAGGAAAAAAAGTTTTATGCTCTCTACTCAAATCCAATTGCTGATAATCATTTCAAGTCAAGTAGAACAAATGAGATTGCAGAAACAGAATTGAACAATGTTCAATTAGCTGAATATTCAAAAGAGTTCAAACTTGAAATTGAAAAAGCTAAATCGGATTTAAAAAAGAATTCTTTTTTCACTTTGTCAAACAATGGTGAGTTGAACACATATGCTTTGTTTACTGATGCTGCTGTGAAGTTGAAAACGAAAAGAGGTGTTGTCGGTTTGGTTTTGAAAAGTGCAATTGTAACAAGCCAAGTGAATCAAAATCTTTTCAAGTATCTGACAAAGGAAAAATATGTTGTTGCGATTTATGATTTCATTAATCGTAAAAAGATTTTTAATATTGATAGCAGAGAACGGTTTTGCTTTTTGTTGTTGGGTATCTCTAAGAGCAAAAAATTTCATGTTTCAATGAATCTTAGTGAAGTTGCGGAAATTGAAAAAACAAAATCAGAAATTGAGTTGTCTTGCGATAGTTTGAAGTTACTAAATCCATTTAGTGGAATGCTTCCTAACTTCTCAAACAAAAGAGAAGCAGATTTTCTTTTAAGAATTTCTAATGACTTTCCGTTTTTTAAAAATGTTTA
>CAYXHX010000007.1:13974-17182 GCA_964464835.1 uncultured Chitinophagaceae bacterium
ATATAAGGTTCGGAAGAATCGTTCACTTGACAAACCATGCAGCGTTTATCACAAAGAAAAAATCAGACGATAATATTCCGATTTATGAAGGGAAATTTTTCAACCAGTTTGATGGCAAGTTTTCAGGATTCAATGGAGTAGAAGATGAAATGAGATACGGCAACAAATCTTCTTCTGTCAATATTGAAGAAGCAAAAAAAGAGATTGTAAATTATTTTCCTGAATCAAGATTTTTTATCAATGCCGAAAAGTGGCAACAGCTTTCCAAAAATCACAATGAGAAACTTATGTTGGCTTGGAGAAGTTTAACTTCTGCAACTAACACAAGAACCTGCATTGCAACCGTGTTGCCTTTTATCCCTGCATCGCAATCGGTTCAGTTCTTAACTACAAACCAAAATGACTTACTGTATTTAGCAGGGCTTTTCAATTCGGTAGTGTTTGATTTTATCTTGAAGAAAAAATTGAGTGGGATTGATTTAACTCAATCGGTAATAAATCAAATGCCTGTTCCGAACATTGAGCTACTCACAAACAAAATAAATTTCAATGGTGGCGAAGCTACCATTGAACATCATATTTCTTTGCTTGTGTTTTCTCTTTTAAGAAATGATGTTCGTTTAAATTCTCTTTTTCAAAATTTGAATCTACAATATGAAACCAGAAGCGAAAGCAAGATTGAAACCGTCAAAAAAATTGATTTGCTTTTTATGGCTCTCTACAAGTTGACTAATTCAGAAGTTGAACTGGTGCTTGCTGAATTCAGCAAGCAATATTCAAAAGAGGATTTGAGTTGGTTTAAGAGTGAATTAGATGCGATGAAATTAAATGAAACCATAAGCCCTGCCAGTCGTCTCGTTCCCCATCTTTCCCCAAGTTGAAGAGTTTTCAATTAGTTTATCTCTGTCGTCAATATCAAGTATTTCAAGTTTGTAGTTTGTATCGTCAATCCTTGTAAACAAAAGTATTTTGTTTACAAATCCTCCATCTTGTCCTAATTGCATTCTTGAAATTGCAGTTAGTTTCTCATCGTCATCTGTTACTCCTTTCAATTGCATTCTCCAATTGCTGTTTCCTGGGGTGTAAAAAACAGGATTTACTTTATAAACCTTTCCTCCTAAGTGAATATCAATATTCTTTGAAGCATCAACATCATCAGGGTCTAAGCCGAAATAGACTACACTGCCTTGAAGGAGTTCTCCGTTATGCTTTCCCTTCTTAGACATATCAAGTTGATTTTTTGAACCGCCAGTCATTCTCCCTGTTTCAATCCACATTGAGCCTTCAGGTAATTCAATAGTTACATTTACAACATTTAGTTCTTTGTTTTCCTCGACAAGTATTTCCTCTTTGGAAACAACTTTCTTAAATCCTCTTGGTGGTCTTTTCGGTTTTAGCTTTCCGAAACTTTTTAATAAAGCATCATAAGCAGCAGAATCTTTTTCGCCAAACTCTCGGTTAATTTTGTTGAACTTGGCTCTATTAACTATTTCAGGTAAAACGATTTTGCTGTTGACAAGAATTTCCAAAACTTCAGCAGTAAGTCTTTGGCAGCTTGGGTGGTCGTTATTTATTATCCTGTTGTAGTGTTCATAAATATCAGCCAAAAATTCAATTCCCATTTCATCATCTTCGTTATTGAAATTCACGCATACGGAAGATTCAATACTTTGGAAAAGCCCTCTTTCGGTCAAGTTGGAAGAACCTACAACTGCTCTTGAAAAAGTGTCACCTTCAAAAGCGTAAATTTTTGGATGGTAAATAATATTGTTCGGTGAGAAAACAATGTAGGTTTCAATTTCAAGTTCAATAAGTTTCTCCAAAGCTTCTTTGGAAGTTCCGTTCAAGTCAACTCCTACAAACAATCGAATTGCTCCACCTCTCGCTTTAAAAGCTGTTAGCTGGTCAATAATGTTATTAATACCACCAATGCTTACAAACGCAACAAAAGCATTGAAAGAATTGAATTGAACATCAACTAAGGAGTCAATTATTAAATTTCCTGCTGTTATATCACTTGTTGGGTCTAAACCTTGCCCTATAAATTTTATGTCCATACTAATGAGCTTATGTCAATTTAGAAACAAAAATATACAATGTTAACCGAACGAAACAGCTTGCTGAAGCTTCAAGGTCAAGCTGATAAGGGCTATGTCTGCTGGGTGGCGGGTGGGCTTTGGTATTCAGTAATGATATGCTGCTGAAGTGTAGAACAAATGATGATAGATATTCGTCAGCCGTGGTGGGTAGGCTGTGCGTTGGAATTTTTAGCTCTTTGCAAGGTTGGCTTTGTGTCGAGAATTTGTGTGCATTGAGATGTGTTAAAATTAGCGTTGGGTCGTGTCGGCAAAGTCATGGATGCTTAAATGTTTGCAGGATGTCGTTTAGGGTGACGTACAACATACTAACTGCCGGGTAAGATGAATCGTTTAACGAGCCTGGAGAACATCAAAAAAAATAGCAGCAACTTTAAAAAAGTTACTACTATTTTAATGGAGTAAATCTGTTTTAATTTTATTAAACGAGTAGGCTATCCTCCGCGTCTTCCTTTTCTTTCAATTCTTTGATTACATCGAGTGCTTCAGCCACTACGTCGCACATAATCGTAACAAGAGAGCCGGGTATTGCCGTATTATAGGCAAAATTAATCGCCTCTTTTTCATTGTAAATGATTTTTATGGGGATATCCCTTGTTTTTGAACTATTGATACCTTCCACCAATAGGTTTACAATTTCTTCGGCAGTGCGGCCACGAAGATTTTTATCCTGGCGAATAATGATTTCATCAAAACATTTTCCTGATATGACTCCCAATTCACGGATATCTTCATCCCGCCTGTCGCCCGTACCGCTGATGATGCCGACCTTTGGAGTGCCTTCCATTTTACTTACAAAATCACAAAGCAATTCGAGGCCCGCCGGATTATGCGCAAAGTCCACAAGGAATTTGAAATTTTTAAAATCAAATAAATTCAGCCTTCCGGGAGTTTGGGTGGGGGAAGGAACAAAAGTGGCAAGCGCTGTTTTAATATCATCAATAGCGACATCTTTAAATAAGTAGGTTGCCAGGATGGATGGGAGTGTATTCATAATATTATGGAGTGCCTTGCCGCCATAGGTTATAGGAATTTCACTTACTTTCATTACACGTATTTTCCAGGTGCCTTTGAGAATGGAAACAAATCCATTTTCAAATACAGCCGCATAA
>CAYXHX010000007.1:17192-17659 GCA_964464835.1 uncultured Chitinophagaceae bacterium
GCCATTTTTGCAATGCTCAATGATGCGCGGATTATTTTCATCCATACTAAAATAAGCCACATTGCAATCAAGGTCTTTATGCATATTATATACCAATTCATCATCGGCATTTAAAATTGCATAACCATGTTTGAATGTTGTTTCTGCAACAACCGCTTTCACCCGCGCCATTTGTTCGAGTGTATCAATGCCTCCAAGCCCGATGTGGTCTGAGGTAACATTTGTAATAATAGAAACATCACAGTTTTGAAATGCAAGTCCTGATTTTAATAAGCCGCCACGTGCGCATTCTAAAACTGCAAAATCAACGGTAGGGTCACGCAAAACAAATTGTGCACTGAGTGGGCCGGTGCAATCGCCTTTCATGAGCAATTGGTTTTGAATATATACTCCATCACTTGTAGTATAGCCAACTTTTCGGCCTGCTGTTTTACATATATGTGCAGTGAGCCTTGCCGTAGTGGTTT
>CAYXHX010000007.1:17669-19524 GCA_964464835.1 uncultured Chitinophagaceae bacterium
TAATGGCAATGATAGGAATCCTGCCTTTGCTCCTGTTTGGAAATAACATATCTATGACAGGCTCCGCCACATTTCTAGGTAAACCTTCTGCGGGTTCTATGTGCATGCGGAAACCCGGGGCTGCATTCACTTCCAGCACAGCGCCGCCATTTTCAGTAATTGGTGAACGTAAATCATTCGCCATAATATCAATGCCACATATATCAAGCCCCACAATTTTTGCAATACGCTCACACATGAAAATATTATCGGGATGTACTTCATCAGTTACATCAGTAGATGTTCCACCTGTGGATAGATTTGCCGTTGGTTTTAATAATACTAACTCATCCTTTGGAGGAATAGTTTGCATGGTATATCCTTTTTCTTCCAGCATTTTATCTGTAAATGCATCCGGTGTAATTTGCGTGAGTACTTTTTCGTGGCCAAAACCGCGGCGTGGATCGCTATTTACTTTATCCAATAATTCCTGTATGGTATGTGTTCCATCTCCAATAACGGATGCAGGCGTTCTTAATGCAGCGCAAATAAATTTATAATTAATAACCAATATCCTGAAGTCAACACCTGTAATAAATTTTTCCACAATTACACTCCGGCCATATTGTTTTGCGGCAGCGAGCGCTTTCGTAGCATGTTCCCATGTAGTAATATTTGTAGTATTTCCTTTTCCATGATTGCCATCAATGGGTTTTATCACTAAAGGATAGCCATATTTTTTTACAGCATCTTTCAATCCTTCTTCTGTACGGATAACAGTACCTCGTGGCACAGGAATTTCAGACATTTCCAGTAAGGCTTTGGTTTCTTCTTTATCACAGGCAATATCTACTGCTATATTTCCTGTAGTACTGGCAATTGTTGCGCGGATTCTTTTTTGGTGAATGCCATAGCCAAGTTGCACCAGGCTTTGTTTGTTTAGCCTGATAAATGGAATACCTCTCTTTAAAGCTTCATCTACAATGCAACCGGTGGATGGCCCAAGCCTTGTGTCTTCCCTTATTTCACGAAGGTTTTGAATATCTTCATCGAGATTGTATGGTTTATTATCTACCAGCGATTGCGCAATTCTTACAGCAGCTTTTGCAGCATACACACCTGCATCTTCTTCCATATAACTGAAAACTACATAATAAATGCCTTCATCGCCAGTAGTCCTTGTTCGGCCGAAACCGCAATCCATCCCCGCCAATGTTTGAATTTCCAATGCAATATGTTCTATTACATGCCCCATCCATGTGCCTTCTTTTACACGCATAAAAAATCCTCCGGGTACGCCCTCGCTACAACGATGCTCATACATTGTTGGAAATAATTTTTCCAGGCGTTCCAAAAAACCATCTATCTTGTTGGTAGGCTTTTGTTCCAGGTCTTCCAGGTTTAAACGCATTTGTATGAGTTTCAGCCTGCGTACACTCCAGTAATTCGGGCCTTTCAATACTTTAATATCTTCAATTCGCATATTTGTTTTGATTTAAAAGTGATTTTTATGATGGTATAATGTAGATACTTATTTATAAGAATGTAATTTGGAAAAACAGGAAGTTAGGTAAATATTTTTTCTGCAATAAAATAAATTTTTCTTGCAAAGCATAATATTTTTAAAAATTATTAATGATACGAAACCTGGAGCAACTATTTTTTATCCACATTTTTATACGATTATATATTAAAAAAAATTAAGGTGATTTTCATAAAAATACAATTCCCTTACATTTGTGATAACTACTAATTCAATTCATGAATGAAATAAAAGGAAAGCTCTTTGCAATTGGAGGAGCTGAAGATAAAGGTACAAACCTCGAAACGGGAGAGATACACCGCAATAACCTGAACTTTTTTGAACTTGGGATTT
>CAYXHX010000008.1:0-4892 GCA_964464835.1 uncultured Chitinophagaceae bacterium
ATAAAATGCCCTTGTTTGTGGACTCTACTTCAAACATGGCCGCGGGATTTATGACTGTGGGATTATCACCCACTTTCATTTGTGCATGCACTTTTGATGGATGTATGAATAACACGAAAAGCATTGCCAGCAAAGCTGTTGCAGCGAATTGCTTTTCAGTTGAACTATGTGTATTTGTACGTTGCATCATTCATGGATCTTTTTGCTTGTCTTAAATAGTCAGTTTGCTTTTTTTTCTTTACTTTTTTTGTATAAAAATATGTGTTTACGATTTAATCTTTTTTCGGCGCTGGTGGCGGATCGCTTTTTTGGCCATTATTATTGGTCTTATTAACGATCACTTTATTTTTCTCCTGTTCTGGCTTTTCCATTTTTAATTTATCTCCTTTCAAATTAGCATTTTTAGGTGGAACTGCTTTCAATGCTTTTCGAATTTCTAGTTTATCTCCATTAACAGGCTTTTCAGAGTTAGTAACGGGAGTGAATTTCAATTTACCATCTGTCCATTGTATGCTTCCTGCACTATGTTCCATATCATTTTCATTAAACATAACGCCATCCATATTTTTATCAAAATCTTTGGATAAAACTTCTTTCGCGATGTCTGCTGATTTCACGTCTTTTCTTTTACCCACTGCGATCCAGGTAAATTCCACATCTGAACTGCCGAAAGAATTATCTGCATTTTTATTTTCTTGTAAACTAAAACCATTTCCGGAAGAAGCCACTAAATGCACGCCATTGCTTTCACCGATCGGCGTAACTGTTACGGCAAGATCAGACTCATCAACAATTTGTGTAAAGCCACGTTCAAAAGTTATTTGTGCTTTTCCATTCACCATTTTTCCTTTACCATGTGCATACACATCTGCTGATAATGAAGACACATTATAAGCGACAGTACGCTCTCCACTACCGTTATCTATCAACTGTACTGAGGGTTTATTACTATAGGTATAACCATCTATATATAAACCATAACGCTCACCTTTTATATTCATGCCATAAAAGTCGCCACGAACCCAACCACCCATAAGTCCACCATAAGCACCAATTCCAAAACCAGCATCATTATACTTCCCAGTATACCCAGTTCCTCTAACTGGTGCTGCAGTTGCATAAACACCATAAGCAAGACCAGCAGTCCCAGTACCAGTATTTGTACTTGCAACATATCCTAAACTACCCCAAGCGGCATAACCTGTTACCCTGTCATCATAATATAAACCCAATACTCCACCAGATCTTCTTTCAGAATATCCACCGCCTTGAGCTATCGTAAATCCATAACCAATTTTTTCTCCATAAACTCCAAATTGATATATATCACCGTATTGGTTTGTTGTTGCAATATATCTGTTCGCTCTTCCAAATAAACCATAACTACCCTCAGAATAGCTTGTACCATATGTACCTCCATCAGCAGCAATTGGTATAATACCTGAGGCTCCAATTTCAGAACCAGTAAAAGCGCCTCCCTGCCCCTGTACAATATAGAGAGATGATAGACCATTTCCTCCACCCACAACTCCAGTCCCTGATGAATTTGAATTTACACCCCAAACGCCAAAACTTTGTGCATCATCATTAATTCCAAAAACACCGGTACTACTTCCTTCACTATAACCATAAACACCAATACCACCTGTTGTATTATATCCCCATACACCATAATCATTTGCACTACCAAAAACACCTACATCAAAAGTATCTGCAGATCCCGGAATAGTACCATTGGCACCAACACCAATAACACCTGTTCCCCACCCACTCCCATTATACGTTCCAAAAACCCCATATTGAAAAGCAGAAATATTATCGTTAAATCCGTAAACTCCCCGCCCGCTTGCGCCGATGCTATGCCCGTACAGTCCATAACCTGATCCAGCAGAAGAATATCCAAGGGCGCCCACATTTGTTCCTGAAAATGCTCCTCCACTTCCACCTGAAATGAGCGCATAATTTAATCCAACATTATTTCCACCTCCGTAAATGCCGGTACCATTTGTATTCGAGTTCAATGCCACTACGCCATAACCATTTGTTCCTGTTCCGGATTTATAAGCTTGTGCTGAAAGCCCTTCCACGCCAATACCATTTCCAAGGCTATCGGCAGCCGCTGTATTTTGCCCAAGAATTGCTGTATTTGCAGCCACAGCAGTAGATACAGCCAATTGGTTGGTGAGAGAAAAATTTTGGTTGATACCAATTTGCCCTGTAGCACCAATGCGCATTCTTTCTGCATTGGTGGTACGAATGGCAAAATCAACTCCATCGGTTGTACCAATAAAATTTGTTAGCGGAGTGGCATACGTGCCCGGTGTAGTGGCAGCATTACCGGTGAGCAGCCATGCGGTATTCGCCCCATTTTGCACATAATTCCATCTTGTATTGGCCCAGTAATAAATACCAATTCCGGAACCACCGGTAGTAGCTGCATTGCTGTTATACACAAACATGCCATTTATGGGTGTTGCACCTGCAAGGCCCCAGGTATTAATATTGCTTAAGGAAATGCGCGGCAATAAAATCCCCTGGTTGGTGGCTTCTATTTCCAGCATGGAACTCGCATCCATTGTAGTAGGATTGTTGCCCACTTTCATTTGTGCGAAGCTGTTTGTACAATTCATGCAAAGCGCTACAACTATTGCCGGCAGGGCTTTTGACAGGTGCGCAATATTTTTTTGGCGGTGTAAAATTGCTGCAATCATAAATAGTCAGGATTTATAATTTTGAAAAAAAATTTAAAAGGTTTGGGGGTGGGGGTATATGCATAAACGGCGCATTGGGCGTGTAATAAGGTTGTTGCTGAAATGGTTTCGGGAATAAAGATAGGGAAAAGAATGACATAGGGAAATTAAGATTGGCTTAAGAGAAGGAACGGGTATTCTGTGATCTGTAATCAGTTGCGATGTATTTTAATTAGTTTTGAATGATTATGCATCCATCACCGCCATATATCAAGATGTTGAAGGTTTTACATGTCGCATTATTAACTATGCAGGTTTTATCTGTACTCGCTATGTTTTCATTGGTGTATTTCAATTTCACCAACAGTTTTGAATTGGGAAATATTTCAAATGAATTATTGATTGCATCGGTGTTCATCTTTGCAATTGCTTACCAGGGTGGAGAAACTTTATTCAAAAGAAAATTAGCGGCTGCCCGCGAAAGTAATTTACCGGCTTTTAAAAAAATGGAAGTGTACCGTTCGGCTCACCTGATGCGTTGGGCGATAATGGAATTTGCTGCAATTCTTTGTACTATCTTCTTTTTTTTAACAGGCAACTATTATATCATTTTAATAGCTGCACTGCTGATTATATTATTTTTTACTACAAAACCCGGTGCTGAAAAAACGCTTGCCGATTTGCAAATCAGTGCAGAAGATATGGAGAAGTGGACGGCGGGAAACGATAGTGGAAATGAGTAAATAAAAATTTGAATAATTTTTTTCAAATAGTATTTTTATTGTTTAAACCGGAATCGTAATTTTTTTTCAATGGTTTGTATTATCAATCCTTCAACCTGAATTTTTATTCAATCCTTTCAGGGTTGTTTCATTGATTTCTTTTCGTCACCGGGTTTCCCGCGTTATTGAAATTAAGGCCTTCCAGGCTTTTGAAGGAATTTCATTATTTGTTTCTTCATCCATTTTTAAAAAATGAAATTGTAATTGGGCTTCAGGCCATTGCCTGGTTTGAAAAAATTGAAATATTCAATCTCGACCTTTCCCAAAAAACAATTAAATATTTTTATCATTTTTCCCCCGCTTTTATTCTTTGCTTATATTGCGGGATACCAAACTTTTCATGATAATTCCATCGCGAAAAGTTTGGTATGAATTGCCATCATTAAAAAATAAAATTGTACACATGAAACATTTGCCCATCAATCCGGAGCTGTTTACCGAAAACCGCAGGCGTTTTGTAAAAGAAATGCAGAAAAAATCTATCGCCATTTTTAACAGCAATGATGAGATGCCTGGAAATGGGGATTCGCAATTTAAATTTGTACAAAACAGCGACCTGTATTGGCTTTGCGGCATTGAACAGGAAGATACGATGGTTATTCTTTACCCGGATTGCCCGGATGAAAAATACCGCGAAGTACTGGTTCTTGTCCGCCCCGATGAAATGAAAGAAAAATGGGATGGCAAAAGATTGCGTGCATCAGAAGGCAAAGCCATGTCCGGCATGCAAACGGTGGTTTGGCTTGATAGCCTCGATGGATTTTTGCAAACATGGATTCACCAGGCGGATACCATTTACTTGAATACAAATGAAAATGACCGCAAGGCAAACCCAATCGTGACAAGGGATTACAGGTATGCTCAACAAATGCAGGAAAAATATCCATTGCATCATTATGAACGCAGTGCGAAGATCATGAAGGAATTGCGTGGCATTAAAACCAAACTGGAAATTGAAGTAGTACAACAAGCCATTGATATAACCGAAAAAACATTTCGCCGATTATTACAATTCATTCAACCGGGCGTAATGGAATATGAAATAGAAGCAGAAATTTTTCATGAATTTTTACGCAACCGTGCAAAGGGAGAAGCGTATGGAAGCATTCTTGCAAGTGGCGACAGGGCGCGTACACTTCATTATATTTTCAATAATGATGAATGTAAAGATGGAGAACTGATCCTCATGGATTTTGGCGCAAACTATGGCGGCTATGCGGCTGACCTTACACGCACGGTACCGGTGAATGGAAAATTTGGCCGCAGGCAAAAAACCGTTTATAATGCCTGTTTGCATTTGCATAACTATGCAAAAAGTATTTTAAAACCGGGCATCACACTTGTAGATTATACGGAAAAAGTAGGTGAAGAAGCCACGCAGCAATTTCTGAAAATTGGTTTATTGAGAAAATCACAAGTA
>CAYXHX010000008.1:4902-15708 GCA_964464835.1 uncultured Chitinophagaceae bacterium
ATGTGCATGATCTCGGTACTAAAACAGATCCTTTAAAAGCAGGCATGTTACTCACTGTAGAGCCGGGCATTTATATAGAAGAAGAACAAATGGGCATACGAATAGAAAATAATATCTGGCTCACGAAAAATGGAAATGTGGATCTGATGAAGAATATTCCTGTTACCGTGGAAGATATTGAAGCATTGATGAAAAGAGAGAAAAATTAGGTAAAGTGTATCAATCATTTTTAAATAATTGAAATACTTTTTTTAAAGTGATGCCGTTTGGGGTTTTGAATACATATTTACAGAACCAACTGATATATACTGCAAACTATTTTTAATGAAACAAATCCCCAACGTTTTTACCTTACTCAATTTATTTTTTGGCTGCATTGCCATTGTGTATGCTGTGCAGCCCGGGCTGGTGCCGCTTTTCCAGGATGCAGGAAATTTTCTTTCACCGGAATACAATGCAGCAGGTGTGCAATACCTGAGCATTCCACAAAATATTTGTATTGCTTCTTTATTCATAGGCATTGCGGCAGTGATAGATTTTTTAGATGGTTTTGTAGCGCGGCTAATGCATGCATCATCTGAAATGGGCAAGCAGTTGGATTCCCTTGCAGATGTAGTGAGTTTTGGAGTGGCGCCCGCCATGATAGTTTTCGAATTTTTACGCATGTCATTTGCGCAGCAGGAAAGTGGGCTCTCCACTTCTTTTTTATTTTTTATTCCTGCATTTATCATTCCATGTGCCGGGGCATTCAGGCTGGCAAGGTTTAACCTGGATACTTCATCCCATACGGGTTTCAGGGGTTTGCCCATTCCTGCTGCGGGGTTATTCATTGCATCATTTCCGCTCATTTTCTGGTATAACAGCAATGGCACATGGGTTATTCAAATGTTGACGAATTACTGGTTTTGGTATGCGGTCATTATTTTTATTTCAGGGCTTATGGTGAGTACATTGCCTATGCTGTCCTTAAAAATAAAAATGGCTTCCTTTAAAACATTATTACCATTGATTATTATTGTATTAACAGGCATTGCAGCTGCATTATTTTTTGGCTGGCTGGCAGTTCCAATTGTCTTTGTTGCATACGTTATTATATCTTTGCTGCAAAAACAAACAACTCCATGATATATCATGTACAAATCAAAGTGATGCCATTGAAAGATTTATTGGATCCGCAGGGAAAAGCAGTGATGAGTGGATTAGAATCCCTTGAACTCGGGGGTGTAAAAGAAGTGCGCGTGGGTAAACATATTACACTGAATATTGAATCGGCTTCACCGGATGACGCGAAAACATTAGCAGACGAGGCTTGTAAAAAATTATTGGCGAATCCCGTAATGGAATATTATGAAATAGAATTGGTGAATTAATCACTGAAAATATTGACGGATATATCATGCTTTATATTATCCCATCTCCCATTGGAAATTTAAAGGACATTACACTTCGTGCAATTGACATGCTGAAAAATGCAGATTTGATTTTATGTGAAGACACCCGTGTTTCTTCTAAATTATTACAGCATTATCAAATTTCAAAACCACTTCATCCCTTTCATCAGCACAATGAACACAAAACGCTTGCTGCTGTTATAGAACAATTATTGGCGGGAAAAAATATTGCTTTACTCTCGGATGCAGGCACACCGGGCATTAGCGATCCTGCATTTTTATTGGTACGCGAATGCCATGAAAAAAATATCCAGGTAGAAACACTTCCGGGTGCAACTGCTTTTGTGCCTGCGCTTGTAAATAGTGGGCTTCCAATCAACCGGTTTGTGTTTGAAGGTTTTCTGCCATTGAAAAAAGGAAGGCAGACTTTGCTCAAAGAATTATCTACTGAAAAACGCACCATGGTTTTTTATGAAAGCCCCATGCGGCTCTTAAAAACGTTGAAAGATTTTGAAAATTATTTTGGGCATTCACGTTTATGCAGCGTGAGCCGGGAGCTTAGTAAACTGTTTGAAGAAAATAAACAAGGGACATTAGAAGAAGTGCAGGAATATTTTAAGAAGAAAAATATTAAAGGGGAAATTGTCATAGTAGTTGCAGGTACTGCATGATTTTCTCTGTAATTGAATATTGGCCGCCTCATTCGGTGCAGTAAGCCATTCAACTATTTTATCATTGGGATTTTAAAAATAGCCACTATCTTAGTGAAGCTAAATAAAGTTGGATGCAAAAGGAAATGCTTTTACTGGTGAATAAAAAAGATATCATTACTGGTACGCGTGAAAAAATTTCCGTTCACCGGCATGGTTTGTTGCATAGGGCATTTTCAGTTTTTATTTTCAATGATAAAAGTGAATTATTACTGCAGCAGCGCGCTTTTTCAAAATATCATTCAGGTGGTTTATGGAGCAATACCTGTTGCGGGCATCCTGTGTTTGGAGAAAATATGGCGCAGACAATTGGCCGCAGATTGCGTGAGGAAATGGGTATTTATTGTTTTACTGAATTCTTGTTTACATTTCAATATCATACCGAATTTAAAAATGGAATGATTGAAAATGAAATTGATCATGTGTATGCAGGCGTATGCAATCATTTACCTGTTCCAAACCACCAGGAAGTAGCCGCATGGAAATATATCAGCATGGAGGAATTGCAACAGGCAATTGGTACACAGCCCGAAATATTTTCATTTTGGTTAAAAGCATGCCTCCCGGAATTACTTCAATTTTTACCAAAAATAATTTCATCACAGAAAGAAAATATTTACGCGGAATAAATGAATACGGCTATCTCTTCAGCATTTTAGCAACGGCCTGTGATTTGGAATGAACATGTAGTTTTTCATAAATATGCCGGATATGCGTGCGCACTGTACTAATACTGATAAAATATTTTTCCATAATTTTTTTATAACTCAGGCCTTCTACCAGGGAGTTTAATATTTCATGTTCGCGCGTAGTAAGGTTAAACGTTTGACGAACGCCAGGTTTGTTTTCATGAAATGATTGAATCACTTTTCTTGCAATGCCCGCACTCATTGGCGCCCCGCCTTGTTGCAGGCTGCGAATGGCTTCCAAAATTTCCGCAGGCGGTGTTTTTTTTAATAGATAACCGGAAGCGCCTGCTTTAATGGCTTCAAATATTTTTTCATCATCATCAAAAACCGTAAACATCAGCACTTCAATATTTTTAAAGTTTTCTTTAATGATTTGTACGCCTTCTATTCCGGAAATATTAGGCAGGCCAATATCCATTAAAACAATTTCCGGTTCATTCCTTTTTATTTCACTCACTACATTCAGCAAATTTGAAAGCGATAATACACATTGCATATCATCTGCGGCATTAATGAGATGCGTCAATGAATTGCGCAAGGTATTGTTGTCTTCTATAATGCCGGCTTTTATCATCTTTGCAAATATGAAAGTTGTTTTCCAAACACGGTATCGGATATTTATTTGATTTTCATGGATAATGAAATGTTGGTACCTGTATGCGCTTGAGATTGAATTTTAAAATCTGCCTTCAACCATTTTGCTCTTTGTTTCATACTATGAATCTTTTTCTTCAAACCCAATGCCATTGTCACTAATATGGATTTTTAAAAAATTGGTTTGATAGTCAATATTCATTTTCACGGTAGTACATTTAGCATATTTTATAATATTATTCACAGCTTCCTTCATGAGCAAATAGATTTGCCTTCGTGTTTCCATATCAATATGTAACTTACTGATGTGTGGGCTGAAATTAAATTCATATTGTATATTTTTTGCCTCGAAGAGTGTTGAAGAAAATGTTTTGATGCGCAACAATAACATTTCCATAGAATCATTTACCGGGTTGATACTCCAGACAATATCATCCATGCGTTCCATTAATTCCAAAGAATTTTCTTTGATTTCATTCAACATTTCCTTTTTTTCATTTTGTTGTAATGCCATTTCACTTAATATAGAAATGGAGCTTAATGTAGAACCGATATCATCATGCAGATCCAGTGAAATTTTATTTCTCAATTGTTCGATACGTTTAAAATGCCGCATTCGGAAAAGATACAGTGTATAGAAAATAACGCATAAGCAAAGTATCATCAATGCAACAAACCACCATGATAACCAAAAGGGATTCCTGATTTCAAACCGGTATGTCAATATTTTTGCTGATGCAATACCATTGGCATTTTCTGCAAACATTTCTAATGAATATTTGCCGGGGGAAAGATTTACAAATTCTACTTCACCTGTATTTCCTGCAAAACGCCAGCCGCTATCAATGCCTGCAAGCCTGTAATAGTAACGGTTTCGCAAAGGGTTATTATAATCCGTCAATACCCATTGAAAAATAAAATGATTAATGGTATGATTAAATATATTTTTCCCATGCAATGGAATTACATAGTCATTGGCAAATATCTTTTCTAAAAATATGGTTGGCTGCATTTGCATTTCAGCCAGCATTTTTGTTGGTTGGAAAGAAAAAAGAAAGTGGGTATTTGCAAAAATGATGTCACCGTTTTTCATACTATACAATTTGCCTTGCAAATTATTTTGAGGTAAACCATCTGCGGTTGTAAAGTGTATGAAGCGCCGGGTTTGAAAATTATATTCCAATAAACCGCTTTGCGTAGCGAGCCAAAGATTGGCATCTGTATCTAATGCAATCGAGTTTATATTTTTATCCATGCCAGCCGGGAGGTTTATCATCTGAAAACCATTACCATCAATATCCCAGTAAAAAATTTTGTTACCGGTAAAGGAATATGCAACATTATTTTTTAAAACGATTTGAGATGTTACTACTCTATCTCCAAGTATTTTTTGAAATGGTTTTGAAAATTTTCCTGAATTGTGATCATAAAAAATAATGCCTTCATCCAGGTCGGCCATCCATATATTTTGCCGGCTGTCTTCCACTGCATCATTGATTACCAAAGGTTTTGGAACATTATTTTCGTACAGGAAATTCCTGCATATTTCTGAATATTTTTTTTCACCCGGCTTCTTATTCCATATACCATTCCGCCAGGGGAAAATCCACCATTGCCCGTCTGTTGCATGTAAAATTTTCGGAATAAAATTATTCGATGGAGCATTTTTTATTAAATATGTCAATGGGTCTCTTTCAATTCTCTTTGTGGCTTTATTCATTGTGATGATGCCCATATTCGTACTTGCGACGATGGTATCTTTACCTTGTTGCTCCAGGGAAAGACAAGTAAGATTATTCGATGTAAATGCACCGGGAAAATCTTTCCTGTTTTGTAAACCGGGTGAATAAGCGTTTAAAAAATTTTTACCACTACCGCCTACAAGGATTGACCCATTCCATTCAAGCAGAGCAATATCCTGCGATGAAAGCGATGTAGAAAATGAACGAATCGTAAAGAATGATTTTACAGGATTATAAAAATAAGCGCCATGCTCTGTGGCTAACCAGGTCCACCCATTGGGTGAAATATAAACTGCTCTTATCGGTGTGTTTTCAGGAAATGATCGTTGAATGGGCAAAATTGAAAAAGCCCGTGATTCTATATCAAACGCAATGCAAGATCCATTCATCCCCAATATATTTTTGTTAAGCGGAAGATGCATCAGTGTAAGTGAAGTGATATTATACCTGTAAGGATACATTGAAAATTGTTTTGCCTCCATATCATATTGAATCAAACCTTTGTCCCATGTGCCTATCCAGGCAAAGCCTGAATTATCCAGGCAAATGCAAGTAAAAAATTCAGGTAATTGCGGGAAAATTTTTTTGCTTAAAACATGAGTCACAATTTTATGTCCGATATCATATTTCCATAAACCATTGAAAGTAGTAATCCATAATATTCCATTTTTGGAAAAAGCCAATCCTGAAATATTATTATTCTTTCTGAGATCACCGGGTACATCATTCAAAGGGACTTGTGTGGCATTATTTTTTTCATCCAAATAATACAGGCCGGCAGAAGTGCCAAAAAAACAGGTATTTGCCAAAGCGTTGCAAATGCAATTGATACCTGCTTCAATATGATTTTTAGCATTCCGGGTTTTTCGAAATTCGTTTGTCCGTGTATTTAAAAGTTCAATGCCGCTTTCTGTTCCGATAACTAAAGTGCTGTCATTTTTTTGTGCAATACATTTTATAAAGTTGTTGCTAATACTGTTTTTTATGGAAGGATTATTTTTAAATATTTTAATGGCAGATCCATTTACCAGGTTCAGCCCCGAAGATGTTCCGATCCATGTAAAATGTTTATTGTCCTGGAAAATGCATTGCACAGCATTATCACTCAAGCCATTTTCTTCATTGATATTTTGCAAGGCTTGCGACTGAAAAGCCTGCCCAAATGTATTTTCAAATAAAAAAAGGGATGTCGTAATTAATAAAACCGATACAATCTTTTGAATAGGTATATTCATTCAAGGCCAGGATTGAAGCGTATAAAATTATTTTAAAATGAGGATTGAGGAAAAATTTCTTTTCTCCAGGCAACACATTCACTGAAAGCTACACTATTTTAAATAAAATAAATTTCACCTGGAATATTGCAACGCCATTATTAAAATTCCCAAAGCAATTTCAAACAGCATAATGAAGAATAAATATTTCCCGGCACTGCCCATTTTCATTCTTGAATACAATCTTCCCAAACCGGAAAACAATACCACGATACCAATAAAATACAATAAATCGCCAACAGCATTGACGTGAAAAATTGCCCAGGCCATCATAAAGCCAAGCCCAAAATAGATGCCGCTCAAAAACCTGAAAAGGTTATCCATCACAGGTTGTGGCGGGGTATTCGCCGGTAAAAAAGACGCTGTGCCTTTGATTAATAAATTCATACCGCCAGCCAGGCAAATGAATGTAAGCAAGCCTAAAATAATTTGTATAGTGAGCTCCATGAATATTTTATTTAAATAAAGTTATACAATTTGGAAGGATAAAAGAAAAGGCGCGCCCGTGCTTCATCAAAAACTTTCTGCATCATTTTCATTTTCAATACCCGGCAATACGGATATTTTTATTTTTTACCGGCTACATTTAAAACAAAATACGTGTTAGGCGGTATATCTCCATTAAATTAAAATGAAAATATTTGAAATATCAATTCAATCTAAAAACGACCATTATGAAAATCAAATTTTTTGTACTTGCAATTTGTATTGCATACAGTTTCACCGGTACAGCTCAATTGGGCAACTTACTTAAAAAAAAGAATGATCAAAAAACCAATGTTGCAAATGAAAATTCGCCACCTGCAGATAATAAAAATGATACCGGCGGTACCGGCAATCAACCACCACAGGGATCCATGATAGATAATAAAATTGCCTGGGAAAATAATTTTGAAAGTAATATAGATTGGTTCAGCCTCACACCTGCGGGCAATTTAGTTGTATCATCCAATAAAGCCTTATTTGGTGTAGAAGGTGCAACAGGAAAAATTTTGTGGAAAAATGAAAATTTCGGGAATGTAGATAAAGATAATTTTTCCATGATAGATAATTCGCCATACATAGCGATGGTTTCGGGCGGTTTACTCAACAGGCAACACACAATTCTTAATGGATTGGATGGATCAGTTATTGCAGATACAAGAAACATGGGCTATAAAATGGTGAATAAACGGTATGCCATACCCAATCAAAACGGCTTTCTGCTCACGGCATACGAAAATAATAAATCAACCATTTTTTTTATAGATGCATTGAATTCCAAAGAGGCCTGGAAAATTCAGGACGTATTTACAAAAAATAATGAAGTGGTTAATACTCTACCGCTTTCCGTATCCGGGAATGAATTTTTTATAGCTACAGATAAAAATATTTATAAACTCAACAGTAGAGAAGGAAAATCAGTTTTTAGCATCCCTTATAAAACACCGAATGAGATATTAAAAACGGAAGCTTCAGCAGATGATGGTATCCAGGAAAGCACAAAAAGCAATGAAAAAAAAGGAGGCATCTTAGGTGGTTTACCGGGTGGGCTTGGTAAAATTGGTGATACCAAAAATGCCATTGAAGGAATGAATATGAAAGGAGAAGCCAATCTTGCTTCAACTCAAACATCCGGCAAGTTTTTTAAAATAGATGAATCCGAAAAAGTATATTTTTTCAACAATAAATCTTTTGTCATCATTGATGAAAAAAATGGAACACTCCTTTCTGAGCCATTTGAATTTGATGACAATCTTGCCTCCTTTATTCCGGACACAAATGGCTTTTTATTTGCCACAGATGAAAAAAAATCTGAGCTCTATTTTATTGACGCAGTTACCGGAAAAAATAAATGGCCACAACCCATTAAACTCAATGGGCATATTAATCGCATTAGCTTGAATGAAGGTAAAATCGCTATATCTACAGCCAAAGAATCGGGAAAAAATTATGTCAATATCATAGATGCAAATACCGGTGAGGAAGTCAGCAAAAAAGAAATGAAAGTTTCAGGAACAATTACAAATATAGTGATGACAAAAAGAGGCCTTATATATTCCACTACTGCTGAAACGAATATACAGGACCCGGTGACAGGCAAAGATGTGATGAGTAAATCACTCAAGTATAAAACCGGTGGAGCAGTAGTGCGAAAAGATGGAAAATATTATGTGTTAAATGATAAAGAAGTTTCTGAAATTGATGAAACAACCGGTGAAGTGAAAACTTTTGCAACACTTGATTTTAATGATAATGAAGACCCGCAGCGTTTGGAGTTGCGCAACAATGGATTTTTAGTTTCCTCTGCACAAAATATGGTACTGCTTGATTTTACCGGAAAAGAAATCTATCACCAGTTTTATAAAGCGCCGGGTACCAGTGTTGCCGGAAAAATTCTCGCTGCAACAACAATGGCTGTAAGCCTCACCAATAGTGCAGCACACGGTTATGCTGCAGGTTCCTCAGGCTTTGGAACATCCGCATACGATGATCATATGCAACAGGCTGATAATTGGAGCAATCTTGGTGGTTCGGCAGCTTCCGCATTTTCAAAACGGTTTAATATGACGTTTGCATCAAATAACAACCAAATCATTCTTATCAAACTGGATGACGGAAATGATAATGGGTTTGGTTTAATTAGAATTAATAAAGACAGTGGTAAACCGGAAGCGAAAGTGGTGATTGGTGATAAAAAACCGGATTACATTTTTGATGAATTGGAAAACATTGTTTATTATAAAGACGGCCGAAGCAAAATAATTGCTTATAAGTTATAATGAAGAAAAAATAGCCGTCAATGATTCGGGGCGGCTGTTTTGTTTATAAAATTGTTTAGCGCGATTACTTGATTCGTCCACCACATTAATTGCTTAAAAGCCATTTTGGAGATACCGATACAAAAACAATTTTGCCATAATCATCTTTTTCAAAAAGCAATCCTATATCCCCATTTGAAAGTTGAGTAATGGATGAATAAGCTGCACTTCCCGGAAAAATAGTTGTATGTTTTATCCAGGTTTTCCCTGCATCATCACTTACACTGATGGTCATATTTTCGCGGTCTTTTTTTGAAAATGCATTGGAGAAAATCAATAAGTTTGTACTGTCCCCATTTTTTAAAAATGAATAATGAAGCAGGCCGGCATTGCAACCCGGATCGGCTAAAGACGAGTCGGCATAAGTGTTCCAGGTTTCTCCTTCATCTGTTGAAGTGTGGATAAAGCGCAAACCTGATCCATCATTCACCCGGCTGTTAATCATCCAAAGGCCTGCTACAGGTTCTGTAATCTGAGATTCATCGCCAGGCTTAATAGCCAGGTCAATCAATTGCCAATTTTTTCCATGATCATTACTTTCAAAAACAAAAAGGCCTTTCTGCAAATTGACAATTGTATGCACTAATTTTCCGGAAACAGTTTGCATGCCTCTGCCTGAAGTAATAAATTTAAAATCTTTATCCCAATTCTTATTGGTGATTTGTGCTGTAATATCTACCGGTTCACTCCAGGTAAAGCCATTGTCCTTACTTTTTGTATATCGTAAAAAATAAATATCTTTTCCTTTATCTAAATCCATGTAATTAAAAAATAGAAAAATCTCACCGGTTACTTTATCTACAATCATGGAAGGATCTGAAGCGGATTGGCCAAAAGGATAATCAACAACTGTTTGTATTGGCAACCATGTTTTACCATTATCTGTACTTCGGCGTATTACTATGTTGATGTCTTTACTCCATTTCAAATCTCCGCAAGAAGGCACTCGTTCATCCACTGCTGCAATCAAATCTCCATTTGGTGCAGTTGCCAGGGATGGAATCCTAAAACAGGAAACATTTGGTGTACTGTCTTTATCAAACAAATTGATGAATTGGATTGTTGGCTCATTGAATTGAGCATGGCATTGAAGGCAAATAAATGCAACTGCAAAAAATAAAAATAACGGAGATTTAAATTTCATGAAATACGTGATTAGTTTGAAATAAAATTAGTAATGGAAAAGCAGCAACTTAAAAAAAAAATAAAAAGGACCTCACAATTGCAACAACAATTCCTGCAACACATTTACAGTCCTGTTTTCTTTTTTTACAAGGTCGGCTAAAGTTACTTTATCAAGCAATTTATCTACAGTAAATTGAATGAGCTGCCATAGAGAGCGTGCAGAACAGTCCACAGAATTGGTGCAAAGCCTCAATGAACCTGAATGGCCTGCACAAAAATCATTGTCGAATAATGCGCCGCCAAGTGCTTTTAAAACCAGGTTAATATTAATTTCTTCGGCGGGCCTTGCCAAAATATAGCCGCCTTTATTTCCGGGCGTGCTATTGATAAATCCTGCCAAACGCAGTGTACGAGTGAGTTTCGCAACATAATGGCTGCTTAGCCCTTCGGTCTCACTCAATTGAGGGATACTCAGGCCAT
>CAYXHX010000008.1:15718-18517 GCA_964464835.1 uncultured Chitinophagaceae bacterium
AGTACACGCAAGCCATATTCTTCCTGTGCCGTAATTTTCATGCGCTGTCATTTTAAAGATTAATTTTTTACATAAACCCAAGTTCGAGTTGTGCTGATTCGGACATCATACTTTTATCCCACGGTGGATTCCATGTTACGGATACATGCACATCATTCACACCTTCTATTTGTTTTACTTTTTCATCTACTTCCACAGGCAATGATTGTGCTGCCGGGCAACTTGGCGCTGTCAGTGTCATTAAAACCTGGACATTGTTTACCGGTAAAATATCTACCTGGTAAATCAATCCAAGCTCATAAATATTTACCGGGATTTCCGGGTCATAAATCGTTTGCAATACTTCTATCACTTTTTCTTTTAATGCGTTCGTGTCCATCATAGAATTTCATTTAATTTTTTAAAAAATACCTGCAATCATTTATTCCTCGATATTTATTTTTTCGCGGATCTTATAAGCCAGGGCATCATTTTTCATTTGCCTGACCATGGCAAGCAGCCCATTGGCACGGGTTTGGGCCAAATGAGATGACATGCCAATTACCTTTATACAATCCAATGGTGCATCAATAATTTCATCCGGTGTATGCCCGCTTAAAATGCGAATCAACATACTGATTAATCCTTTTACGATAATCGCATCACTGTCCGCTTCAAAAAAAACTTTTCCATTTTTATAGGTTGATCCAAGCCATACTGTTGACTGGCAACCCTTCACTTTATGTTCATCCGTTCTGAAAACAGGATTGAGCGGCGCCAATTTTTTTCCCAGCTCAATGATGTATTCATATTTTTCATCCCAGGAATCAAACAATGAAAAATCTTCAATAATTTCATTTTCAATTTGCGCTATGTTTTTTTCTTCACTCATTTTTATATAAGCATTTTTATTGCTTTCTTCAATGCTGTAATAAAAACATCAATTTCATCTTTTGTATTATACACAGAAAATGATGCACGGATTGTTCCCGGAATTGCAAACCTATCCATCAAGGGTTGTGTGCAATGATGGCCTGTACGTACCGCCACGCCTGCATTATCGAGCAATATCCCAATATCCTGCGGATGTATATTTTCTATAAAAAAGGAAATGACACTCACTTTATTCCTGGCATTTCCTATTATGCGCAAGCCCTCTATTTGTTCTAATTGATTCGTGGCGTATTCCAGCAATTCTTGTTCTAATTGATGAATATTTACTTTATCAATTTCGTGGATAAAATCCAATGCAGCTTTACAGGCAACCACATCTGCAATATTAGGTGTGCCGGCTTCAAATTTATACGGCAATGCAGCATACGTTGTTTTTTCAAAACTTACTTCTTTGATCATTTCACCACCACCCTGGAAAGGCGGCATATCTTCAAGTAAATGCTTTTTACCATATAAAATACCGACACCTGTAGGGCCAAATAATTTATGCATGGAAAAAGCAAAAAAGTCGCAATTCATTTCCTGCACATGTATATCGAGATGGACTGCGGATTGTGCGCCATCCACCATCACAATTGCTCCGGCTTCATGTGCCAATTCAATAATTTCTTCTACAGGATTAATCGTTCCAAGTGCATTGGATACATGTACTATGGAAACTAATTTTGTTTTGGGGCTTAATAATTTTTTGTATGCCGCCATATCCAATTCTCCCGTATCACTAATTGGAATAATTTTTAAAACCGCTTTTTTTTCTTCACATAAAATTTGCCAGGGAACAATATTGGAATGGTGCTCCATGGTAGAAATAATGATTTCATCACCGGCCTGAATATTTTTTCTGCCCCAGGTATATGCCACTAAATTGATGCTTTCCGTAGTGCCTTTTGTAAAAATGATTTCTTCCCTGGAACCTGCATGAATAAAGCGTTGTACAGCATCGCGCGTTGCTTCAAAAGCTGCTGTTGCTTTCTCTGCCAATGTATGAATGCCCCGATGAATATTGGCATTGTACAATTCATAATAATCTGAAATGGCATCAATTACCACCTGTGGTTTTTGAGAGGAAGCTGCATTGTCAAAATATATTAAAGGTTTTCCTTTTACTTCTTGTTCAAGAATGGGGAAGCAGTTGCGGATTGCTGCACGATCCAATTTTTTTTCTATAGTGGAAGCGCTTGTCATTTTAAATCAGTTTCTAACCTTTGAGCAATCAGTTCATCTACATATTTGCGAATCGGTTCGGGACGGATATGTTCTAAAATGTCTGTAACAAAAGCTTGAATCAATAATGCGCGCGCTTTTGATTCCGGGATGCCCCGCGCTTGCATATAAAACATACCTTCTTCATCCAACCTGCCAACAGTGCAACCGTGCGAGCATTTTACATCATCAGCAAAAATCTCCAATTGCGGTTTTGCATTGACTGTTGCATTTTCAGAAAGCAAAATATTTTTATTCGACTGGTATGCATTTGTTTTTTGTGCAGCCTGGCGTACAAATATTTTACCATTGAATACGCCGGTTGAGTTTTCGGCAAGAATGCCTTTATATAATTGATTGCTCAGGCAATTGGGTTGTATATTATCTACAATGGTATGGTTATCAATATGCGTATTGCCGTGCAGGAAATACAATCCATACATATGTGATTCTCCATGATCAGCCGCCATAATAAAATCCAGGTTGTTGCGTACAATTCCACCATTGAGTGAAATGGATCTGCCGGGTCGGTACCGCAGGTGCGCGCATGATCGGTGACCAAGGCCAATGCCGGCGTTTCCTTGTAGAGATGACGCAGCGGTGCCTGAGCGTCCTGAACCAGCGTTTTCATGATCACCGTAGCGTGATGACAATTTCAAGGTA
>CAYXHX010000009.1:0-7683 GCA_964464835.1 uncultured Chitinophagaceae bacterium
AAAATTATAATAATTTTATTATAATCATCATGGTTGTCAATGAAATATTGAAGGTGTTTTTCAATGCCTGCAATTGTTACTGCAAATGCGCCGATATGATCTTTATTTTTATGATCACCATTTTTTTCAGGCATGACAAAATCTGCCAGGGAAAAATTGGGCTGTCCTGAAGCTTTTTTAATTTCCTGCCGCAAAAATTCAAGGTAGATTTTTTCTCCATCATTATTTACTTCCACTGTATCCGGGCCGGTGCGTGCAGCTTCCCATATGCCCACTACACCATTTGCGATGAGCCATTTTTCTTCAATTACTTTATCCAATAATTTCACTGCATCATTATATAGTTTTGTGGCTTCAACGCCTACAATCTTATCCGTTAATATATCCGGGAAATTCCCGTGCATTTCCCATGCAATAAAAAAAGGTTTCCAGTCAATGTATCCACGTATTTCATTTAATGAAAAATCTTTAAAAACTTTTACGCCGGTAAATGTTGGTGGTGGAGCAGTATATTTTTCCCAATCAAATTGAAATGCATTTTGCTTAGCTGCTTCATAACCGATATATTGCTTCACCGGTTTTTTATTTTCATAATTTTCTTTCAGCGTGGTATATTGTTTCTTAATATCTGATAGAAATGCAGTTTTATTTTCTTTATTCAAAAGCGATGAAACGACGGTAACACTCCTCGAAGCATCTGCTACATGCACAACACCTTCATCATATTTTGGAGCAATCTTTACGGCAGTATGTATTCGCGATGTTGTAGCGCCGCCAATCAAAAGAGGAATATGCATATCCCTTCTTTTCATTTCAGCGGATATGTGTACCATTTCATCCAATGATGGTGTAATCAATCCACTCACGCCAACAATGTCCACATTTTCTGCAATAGCAGTATCCAAAATTTTATCGGCACTCACCATTACACCAAGATCAGTTATAGAATAGCCATTACAGCCCAATACAACGCCAACTATATTTTTACCGATATCGTGTACATCACCTTTTACCGTAGCGAGCAAAATTTTTGGGCCGGTTACTTTTTCATCCACCGTATTTTTCTTTTTTTCCAATTCGATGTAAGGAGTTAAAATGGCAACTGATTTTTTCATCACGCGTGCGCTTTTTACCACCTGTGGTAAAAACATTTTTCCCGATCCGAATAAATCACCTACCACATTCATCCCATCCATTAACGGGCCTTCAATTACATCAAGCGGCTTACTGTATTGCAGCCTTGCTTCTTCAGTATCTTCTTCTATAAAATCGGTGATACCGTGTACAAGTGAATGCTTCAACCTTTCCTGTACTGAAGTTTTACGCCATGCTTTATCTTCTGCAATTGTTTTGCCTTTTGCTTTTACGGTGTCTGCAAACCGTATTAATTTTTCTGTTGCTTCATTGTTGTCATTGTTCCTGTTGAGGATCACATCTTCACACAATTGTTTCAGTTCGGGTTCTATTTCATCATATACCGCAAGTTGGCCTGCATTTACAATACCCATATCCATTCCTGCTTTGATGGCATGGAATAAAAATACTGAATGCATTGCTTCGCGCACCACATCATTTCCCCGAAAAGAAAAAGATACGTTACTTACGCCACCGCTCACTTTTGTAAGCGGCATTTTTTGTTTTATTTCCCGTGTAGCTTCAATAAAATCAACTGCATAATTATTGTGTTCTTCCATGCCGGTAGCAATGGCGAAAATATTGGGATCAAAAATAATATCTTCAGGATGGAAGCCTGCTTTTTCGGTAAGCAAACGATATGCATTTTCACAGATCTCCACTTTTCTTTTTTTGGTATCTGCCTGTCCTTGTTCATCAAATGCCATTACAATAACCGCCGCGCCAAACGACCTGCAAATTTCTGCCTGGTATAAAAATTTTTCTTCACCCTCCTTCATGGAAATGGAATTGACAATACATTTTCCCTGCACACATTTTAATCCCGCTTCAATGATTTCAAATTTAGAAGAATCAATCATAATGGGTATTTTAGCAATGTCCGGTTCGCTTTGTAAAAGGTTGAGAAAAGTTTTCATAGCAGCAACGCCATCTATCATTGCATCATCGAGATTCACATCCAATACTTGTGCGCCATTCTCCACTTGTTGGCGCGCAATTGCAAGCGCCTCTTCAAATTGATTGGCGCGTATCAGCCGCGCAAATTTTTTAGAACCAGTGATATTCGTGCGTTCGCCAACATTTACAAAAAGGCTGTCAGGCCTAACGATGAATGGTTCGAGGCCGGCAATGCGTAAAAATGGTTTTATGGAAATTTCTCCTGGCATAACTGCAAAAGTAGAATCAAAAATTTTAATAAGCCATTTCTACTTCCGGCAATTTCCTGGGTTGAATATTTTTAACACGGTGGGCGATTTCTTGAATGTGATCCGGTGTAGTACCGCAACAGCCACCAACAATATTTACCCAACCTTCTTTAGCCCATGTTTCAATGAAAGCCGCAGTATCATTGGGTTGTTCATCGTATTCGCCCATAGCATTTGGCAAGCCTGCATTTGGATAAGCAGACACATAACATGCAGCAATTTGAGATAATTCTTCAATATGGCTACGCATTTCAGCGGCGCCTAAGGCACAATTCAATCCAATACTTATAGGCCTTGCATGCATTACTGAAACATAAAATGCTTCGAGTGTTTGCCCGCTGAGTGTTCTTCCTGAAGCATCGGTAATAGTGCCGCTGATCATAATGGGCAGTTCTATTTTATATTCACGAAAATATTTTTGAATGGCATAAATAGCAGCCTTGGCATTGAGTGTGTCAAAGATGGTTTCAATTAATAAAAGATCCACCCCTCCTTTTACAAGGCCATCAATTTGGGTAAAATACGCATCGGCTACTTCATCAAAAGTAACAGCTCGAAATCCGGGATCATTTACATCCGGGGAAAGGCTAAGGGTTTTGTTCATAGGCCCGATAGCGCCTGCCACAAAGTGTTCCCGGGAATTTTTATCCAAATTATTTTCTGTATAAAATTCATCTATAGCCTGGCGTGCGATTTTTGCAGCTTCGATATTTATTTCAAAGGAAAGATCTTCCATGTGATAATCTGCCAATGAAACCCGTTGTGCATTAAATGTATTTGTTTCAATAATATCTGCACCGGCATTCAAATATGCTTTATGAATATTCTTAATGATTGTTGGTTGTGTAAGGCAAAGCAAATCATTATTGCCTTTTAAATCAAACGGATAATCTTTAAAACGATCGCCCCGGTATCCGGTTTCATCTAATTGATGTCGTTGAATCATAGTACCCATTGCACCATCTAAAATTAAAATTCGTTTTTCGAGTTGATTTTGAATATCCATGAAGGATGATTTGATAATGAAAATAAAACCGGTAAGTATCCGGTAAAAGTGAAAGCGAAATTAATGAAATTTATTAACGTGGCTTGAATAGTTTTCTAAAATGAAGGTTGATTCATCGCACCTGTAATTGCACTTTAAGCATCATATTTACTTTAAGAAATATCCCTTCTATTGGGTATTGTACGGCTATTTTGGTAATTTATCTTGTGAAAGATTATTTCATTGAAAAAAGGATTTTACAAACCCATTAACTGCTTATTATATGATGCAATCAACTGAAATTTTAGATAAAGAAAAATACACGCACCAAAAATTGTGTAGCCACGGCGCCGAAACCCAAACAATCATTGCAGAAAATATATGGTTTCATAACTTACTTCTTACTAACAACATCAAGGATGAATCTTATACAGCCAATTGGCTACATGAAATAAAACATTTCTCAAAATTCCTGGGTTCGATGATTGTAGCATTCCCGGTTGGATTAATCAAAAGAAAACAGTTGCGGAAAAATAAGCAACTATCATTTATTCTTCAATTCCCGGAATTGATTCCAGTGCGGAACAATATTGAGAAAGGTTCATTTGCTTATGACACATTGCTTTTCAAACAATCGGGTTTTCAATTGCTATTGAATAAAAGCCACCTGGCAAATTTGGTTTGCCTTGCAATTTTGTTTGGCGATGAATTTATTGACGGGCTTGCATTTGAATGTGGTAAAAAAAACATCCGGAAAATTTTGCAGGATGAAAGCATTAATTGCAATCTGCAATACCGGGTAGTGGATACGCGTTTTGAATTGTTTTATGCATTTGACATTCGCAAAGTATTACCGGGAAACACATTGAATACAATTAATGAAAAATACAAAATCACATACAATCAATTTTATGATCATTTGCTTTTTTTATTAAATGAGATGAATGTGTATTTGAATAAATTAAAACCAGCCTTACAGGAACAAGCGGCACAATTAATTTGCAAAATTTGCAATAATTGTTTTGATACCTACAGGATGGATATTGCAAAATTTCATCCGGAGTACAGCCTGCAGGATTTAATGAATTATTTCAACAAAAAAGATGATGATATTATACATAGCTTATTGGAATTAAGAGCAGTTCTATGGAATAAAAATACCAAAGAATATTTTGCACAATTCAATAGTTGGAGTACGATTGTGCGCAGCATGCAAGTATATGACGATATGGAAGATGCTGCTGAGGATTTAAATTATCAAATGAATTTTTTATGCTATTTCGCAAAACGTTTTTTTGATAAAGAATGGCAATGGCTTCAACAAGAATCCGAATCGTTGAAAGGCTTGCCGGCACTACAACGCAACTTCATGATCAGTATGTTTATGCCCAATGCCGTGATCGCATGTAAGGCTTATGCAAAGAATATAGTATTTCAAAACTTAAACTGGGTGCAGAAAAAAATTGCCGGGTATCTCTGGAAAAAAAACCGGCTTGGATGGAATCATAAAAAGATGATGCCGGGTGTTGATGTTTTTTCTTCATTCGCTATGTATCCCTGCAATTCTTATGAAAAAGTTTTATTGATACATAATACTGTATTTGAGCATAAAAGCACATTCATCTCTGATACTGAAAAGCATGCACATGTGTTGGATACTGCACTATTTGATCCAATGCTTAAAAATCATTTATTAAAATTTTTGCCTAAAAAGGAAGCCTACTTTTTAAGCCATCATTTTTTTGATTACCCGGCAAATAAGAAAGCAGCGTTTGCGCAAAAATGGATGGCACATCTGCAGCAGGAATGTGCTGAATACATTCTATGTTGTGTGATTGTTATAGTGCGATTTGAAAAATGAAATAGGGAATTTATTGTATCCCGTATTTCTTTTCATACTTCTCATACAATTCTTTTTGTTTATTGTCGAGATTGATTTGCCGGCCCTGGATGAATGCTGCACTTACATTGCTGCTTTTCATATCCAAAATATCCCCATCACATACTACAATATTTGCATCCTTGCCTTTTTCAAGTGTGCCCGTGCGGTCATCAATACCGAGAATTTTTGCAGCATTTAAAGTAATGGCTTGCAAAGCCTGCTCTTTTGTAAGGCCATATGCAACGGCTGTTCCGGCATTGAAAGCTAAATTGCGGTAGCGGGAATTGCCATCATTATCAGTGATGGTAAAAAGCACGCCGGCTTGCTGCAACAGGTAAGGCGTTTTATACGGCTGATCTACATCATCATCCGCTAATATAGGCAGGCTATGGGTTTCAGCCAATACAACTGCTATATTTTGTTGCTTCAGATAATCAGCAATTTTCCAACTGTCTGCGCCACCCATGATGGCTGTTTTAAAATTAAACTCGTTTGCAAATTCCGTAGCAATCATCATTTCATTTACCATATTGCAATGCACATAAAATGTTTTTGAACGGTCAAATAAACCTTTTACCGATTCAAATTTTAAATTGGTTTGAAGATGTGTTGGTTCACTTAAATACACTTTTGCTTCGCGGAAAAAAGTACGCACTTCATCAATTTCTTTCAATGCATTTGCCAGCCTGTCTTCACTCACCGTATTGCGAAAAGAAAAACGTGCGAGGCTTGGCATATTAAAATGAATGCCCTGGTCTGCTTTGTAAACGGCATCTTCCCAATTCCATCCATCGAGTTGCATCACGGAAGAAGAACCACTGATGATGCCGCCTTGCGGAATAATATTGGCCAATAAAATGCCATTGCTTCTTACCGTGTTAATAATTTTTGAATCGGAATTATAAGCCACAAGTGCACGAACATTTGGGTTGAGCTCGCCGAGTTCATATTCGTCACGCGTAGATTTTACCTGGCTAATTTCATTCAAACCAAGATCTGTTGAAGCGGCAATTAGGCCTGGGTAAATTTGTTTGCCACTACAATCAATCACTTTTATATCCGCGATAGAAGCAGTTGGGCGAACGTCTATGATTTTTCCATTACTAAAAACAATCATGCCATCATTAATTATTTCTCCATTCCCAATATGAATTGTGGCATGCGTCAATGCAATGGTTTGTGATTGTGGTGGCGCCGGTGAAATGTTTGCCTGTGCAAATGAAAGCTGAGTGAGAAAACATGCTGTGAAAAATGCGATATATTTCTTCATAATATTTTTATTAAATGTTCAGGTATTGTTTGATAGTTATGGTTGAAGTTGTTCTATACGAATGCCCCAAAAATTATCACTACGTTCATCATCATTTTGGTCTTCATCCATATTATCAAAAGACACTGCAGCAGGTGTAGTCCTGGCGCCATTATTTTTTGCATCAATCATTTTTTGTATTAAACGGTTTCTTTCAGATGCAATCCATTTTTGTTGCTGAGCATCTTTGGCAAGATCAAAATAAACAATGCCATCCACCATGGTTTTATCCGGTTTTGCATAAATGCTCAATGGGTTAGCTGTCCATAAAACAAGGTCTGCATCTTTGCCAGTTTTTATACTACCCACACGATCAGCAATATGAAGCATTTTAGCGGGGTTAATGGTACACATTTTCCAGGCTTCGGCTTCTGTAAGGTTTCCATACTTTATAGTTTTTGCAGATTCCTGGTTGAGCCTGCGTGCCATTTCTGCATCATCGCTATTGATGGCTACATTGAGGCCGACTTTTTGCATGATGGCCGCATTGTATGCAATGGCATCCTGCACTTCAGATTTGTACGCCCACCAATCAGAAAAAGTAGATGCATTGGAGCCATGCGCTTTTAATTTATCGGCAACTTTATATCCTTCCAATACGTGCGTAAATGTATTCACTGTGAAACCAAAAGTATCCGCCACATGTATCAGCATATTGATTTCGCTTTGCACATAAGAATGGCAGGTAATAAAACGTTTATGATTTAAAATTTCTGAAAGTGCATCCAACTCCAGGTCTTTTCTTTTATTTGTACCCATCCGTTCATAATCACGCGCTCTTGTAAATGCATCCATCAGTACTTGTTCTACGCCCATACGGGTATCAGGGAAACGCTGGTTGTTGTTACTGGAAGATCGTTTCACATTTTCTCCCAATGCAAACTTTATGAATGGATCCCAGTTGGCAAATTTCAATCCTTCTGCATCACTGCCCCATCGAAGTTTGATGAGCTGTGTTTGCCCACCAATGGTATTACAACTTCCATGTAATAAATGTGATGTGGTAACGCCTCCGGCAAGTTGGCGATATATATTAATGTCTTCAGGGTTGAGTACATCACCCACGCGTACTTCAGAAGTAACGGATTGTGAACATTCATTTACACCACCTGAAATTGCGATATGTGAATGTTCATCAATGATGCCGGCAGTGAGGTATTTACCGGTA
>CAYXHX010000009.1:7693-10324 GCA_964464835.1 uncultured Chitinophagaceae bacterium
CCATCAATTACTTCTGTTGGGGTTTTTCCGGCTAAAGGTGTCGTAAGATTTTTCCCGATTTGTTGAATTTTACCACCGCTCACCAACACATCTGTATTTTCTAAAACACCTTCGGCTTCACCGGTCCATACTGTTGCATTTTTAATGAGCAACATTTTTTGAACGGGCTTTTCTGTCCATCCAAAACCTGTAAAAGGATATAATATTGTTTTGTTGATAACATCTTTTTTATCTTCTTTTTTGGTAATTTCTTTTTTTGGAACGTATGCCGAATTGTATTGCATATTCCATGAAAGCCTGTTCCCATGCGTATCATAGCCTGTTCCTGTCCATACTTTTTCACCGGCAATGCCACTCAGGCTATTGATTGAAGAAGAATCCGACTTTGCACTCCATGTGATTTTTACAATATTTCCAGTAATGGTTATTTTACCTTTCATTGATGAAGTATCTGTACCCGGTTTTAAACTGATAGTTGTTTTTTCAGGCCTGCCACCAATTTCTACTTTGTAGGTTTTATTTTCGGATTGATTATTTATGGTCAATGTATAATTCCCACGAACATCGTTCCATCCATTTTCTTCAACAATATATTTTTTACCTTCTATCCAGTTTTGAAACAACACTGTTTTATCATCAAACACGGGCCCATTTGTAATGATAAAGTTGGCTAATTTTCCTTCTTCCAAACTGCCCACTTTATCATACACGCCCATAAGCATAGCCGGGGTTTTTGTCAATGCTTCCAATGCTTTAGAAGTACTCAAGCCGGCATCAATGGCTTTTTGAATATTGGTAAAAAAGTCGCTTTCATTTTTCAAGCCTGATGCTGTGAGTGCAAAATTGATTCCTTGTTTTTCAAAAATACCTGGTTCGAGTGGCGCCATTTCCCAATGCTTCATAGCGCTCAGTGTCACTACACGCGCATCATCCGGAGATTGCACATCTATGGCTTGCGGAAAATTGATGGGCAAAATATAAGTAGCATTCGTAGCTTTGATTTCATCTATTCGTTGGTATTCATCGCCATTCCCTTTGATGATATAATGCACATTGAATTCCCTGGCAATATTGTTGGCGCGCAAATCATTCCATTTGCCATTGGCATCAAAAATTTGTGGAATGTTTTGTGCATTGTTCCATGCTTCGAGGCTTAAGTTTGTTCCTTCAGTGGCTGGCCTGCTTTTATACCATTGAGCATCCAAGTAAGTTTGCCTTAATAAGGCTATTGCCCCCATTAATGAAGTTGGGTAATCTTGTGTAGAAGTGCCTTTATTGAAAGAATAAAAAGCTGCTACATTTTCTTTTAACACCAACATATTATCGCGGTCATTCCCCAAAGCAACCAATACACCTGTACCTCTTGCAATACCATCATGCAGGTGGGAAACAACTGCGCCAAAACCAATTTTACGCAAGGCATCTGCTTTATCATCATTGGCTGTAAAGATAGATACAGCATTGGTTTCAGGCCTTATTGCCTGGTTCCAGCCATACGCGCCTTTTGTATTACTCAGGTTTTGAAAAACGCCACTACGCGGGCTTCTTTGCGTTGCAGGCATACCATAATCACTAAACAAATCTATAAAGGAAGGATACATATATTTTCCTTTACAATCAATCACCACTGCATCTTTTGGGGGCGTAATATTTGTTCCTGCACTTACTATTTTTCCATTCTTGATGATGAGTGTAGCATTTTGTAAAGTAGTGGTGGCATCTTTCACAATAGTTGCATTGGTGAATGCAAAAAAATCATTTCGAATATCCACTACTCCGTTTACCGGGAAAGATTGTTGCGCATTTGCAAAGAAAGAAATAAAACAAAAAAGCAGCAGGAGTTTAATCGTTTTGATCATAAGAATTATTTGTGGTATATAAATTCTGTGAGGTTTAAAACTAAGGAAAGCAGATAACAACACAAAATTAAATGGATAGAAGGTAGTAATAGGTTATGGCAAAATTTTAATCCACGCCATTTGCGCCAAAATAGGCTGCACCTGATAAAGCGGTTTCTTCATTCAACACTATATTAATTGGTATATCCTTTAAGAGGCCATTCATCCTGTCGCTCGTTAAAAACTGTTTGATGAAATTTGGTTCTTTTAATAATGGAATGATCTTCGGCGGGATGCCACCGCAAAGATATATTCCTCCTGTAGCTTTGAAAGTAAGCGCCATTGAAGATGCAACACGTGCTAAATTTTCAATGAAAATTTTCATCGTTTTACGGCATATTGCCGATTTTTTATTGATTGCATTCCTGCTGATAACGGCAGCTTTATCATTGTGTAAAAATTCTTTATAAAGCCATGCAGGTACTTTCATTTTTTTTGTATCGCTTAAAAAATCAAAAATATTTTCGATGCCTTGCCCGGAAACAATATGTTCCCAACTGACGATTTTCTTTTTTGCTTCGAGGTATTTGTATAACAGTACATCATCACTTGTCCGGGGTGCAAATTCGCTATGCCCGCCTTCTGAAGAAATGACGGAATAGAAGTTTTTTTTCTCAAGCAAACCGGCAATGCCAAGCCCGGTTCCGGGTGCAATCAGAAGGATATTCCCGGCTTTAATTTTTTTACTGATATACAAATTCCAATACACCTTGACCATATTAACGGGGATCAT
>CAYXHX010000009.1:10334-11302 GCA_964464835.1 uncultured Chitinophagaceae bacterium
CCAGGTCGCGCGATGATAATTGAGAAAGGCCATAGGTGGTAGCTTCGAGGTCGTTGAGCAAAGCCACTTTTTGAATGCCGGTGATTGATGAAATCTCTTTTGTAGAAATCTGCCACTTTAGATTTGTAAATTGGGCAACTCCATTTTTTACAGGCCCTGCAACTCCAATGCAGATTGAATCAGGTACAGGGCTTGGATATTTTTGTAAAAAAACTTCCAGTATATTGCTGAATGAATTAAACTCCGCAGAATAAAACTTTTCTTTGAAAAGGGTTTTTGGTTTTGCCCCGCTTACATCAAACAAAGCCATATTCACTTTTGTGCCCCCCATATCTGCAGCCAATACAATATGGGGTTTTGTTTCTTTTGTTTTGAATTGAAATTGTATCAAAAGTTTTTTTCAAAAATAAATATTTACATCCTGAAAAAAGAATTCAATACATACATTAAAAATGTTAATGCCGGTTTTTCAAATCAGGTTCCTCCTTTCCAAAGTCTCCTTAGCATCGCCACATGTGATGAAAGATACATTGTGGTTTTCTTTTTTAATTTTTATTAATGGTTTTCTTCAACACCGAATTAAAATTAATAAATCAATTGAAACCTGGTTTCCGCAAATACCCCTCTCCACTTTTCTAAAATCCAGGGGAGGCAATGGTGAAAGCAATTAAGGTAATAGGGTTTTTTCAAATGAATTTACTTACTATTAGGATTTCAAACCCTTTTTACAACTTATTTTATTACCTTTGCGCCGCTAAAAATACAAATGATGGTGTAAAAAATGAAACGCGCCAGGTATGAGTTAGCAGTTATGAGGGATACAACTACACTATATTAAAGTTTCACAACTTACAAGGAAACAACCCAATTAACTTATTCAATAATTCCCTTCAAGGGAAAAGATTTAAATACAAAAAAAATATTATTAAAAATGGCAGATCTCAGGTTACAAAGAAATTTTGGTATTG
>CAYXHX010000009.1:11353-18288 GCA_964464835.1 uncultured Chitinophagaceae bacterium
AGGAAAAAGAACGTGGTATTACCATCACTTCTGCCGCAGTGAGCTGCCAATGGAATTTTCCTACTGTAAATGGTAAATCAGATGCCAATACAAAAAGCTATTATTTCAATATCATTGATACTCCCGGCCACGTGGATTTCACCGTGGAAGTAGAACGTTCTATGCGGGTACTCGATGGCCTGATTGCTTTATTTTCCGCGGTTGATGGCGTAGAGCCACAAAGTGAAACTGTATGGCGCCAGGCAAACCGATACAATGTACCTCGTATAGGTTTTGTAAATAAAATGGACCGTGCTGGTGCAGACTTTCTGAATGTAGTAAAGCAGGTAAAAGAGATGTTGGGGGCAAAAGCAGTTCCACTTCAATTACCGATTGGAGCAGAAGATCATTTCAAAGGAGTTGTTGATTTGATTAGTTTGAAAGGAATTATTTGGGATGAAGCCACTGAAGGTATGACTTACCAGGTAGTCCCCATCCCGGATGATATGAAAGAAGACGTTGAATTTTGGCGCCAGAATCTCGTAGAAGCTGTTGCAGAATATGACGATCAACTTTTAGAGAAATTTTTTGATGATCCAAACAGCATTTCTGAAGATGAATTGCATGTGGCCATTCGTAAAGCAACCATTGATATGAGTATCGTACCAATGATGTGTGGCTCATCATTTAAAAATAAAGGCGTACAAACTGCATTGGATGCGGTTTGCCGTTACCTGCCTTCACCAAAAGATATTGAAGCAGTAACAGGAATCAATCCTGATACTGGTGAAGAAGTACAGCGTAAACCGGATGCAAAAGAACCATTTTCTGCATTGGCATTTAAAATCATGACCGACCCATTTGTGGGAAGGCTTGCATTTTTCCGCTGCTACTCAGGCCATCTTGATGCAGGTAGTTATGTGCGCAATATGCGCAGCGGAAAAAATGAACGCATCAGCCGTATCATGAAAATGTTTGCCAACAAACAAAACCCAATTGATTTTATTGAAGCCGGAGATATTGCGGCAGCCGTGGGTTTCAAAGAAATAAAAACAGGCGATACGCTATGTGATGAAAATCATCCCATCGTTTTAGAAAATATGTTTATTCCTGAGCCGGTTATTTCTGTTGCGGTTGAACCAAAAACACAGGCTGATGTGGACAAAATGGGAATGGCCATTGCAAAGCTGGTAGAAGAAGATCCTACACTGCGTGTAAAAACGGATGAAGATACAGGCCAGACAATCCTTTCCGGGATGGGCGAACTTCATCTTGAAATTATTGTGGACCGTATGCGCCGTGAATTCAAAGTGGAGATCAACCAGGGTAATCCACAGGTTGCCTATAAAGAAGCATTTGGCAAAGCCGTTGAACACCGTGAAATACTCAAAAAACAAACCGGTGGCCGTGGTAAATTTGCCGATATCCAATTTGAAATCGGGCCTGCAGATGAAGAATGGATGAAAGAAAACCCAGGAAAACATTTCCAGTTTAAAAATGATATTTTTGGTGGCTCTATTCCTAAGGAATTTGTTCCTGCCATCCAAAAAGGTTTTGAGACTTCCATGTCCACGGGCGTTCTCGCAGGTTACCCGATGGAATCTATGAAAGTGCGCATTTTCGATGGTAGTTTCCACCAGGTTGACTCGGACTCTATGAGTTTTGAATTGTGTGCCAAAGGAGGTTTCCGTGAAGCTGGCAGAAAAGCAAAACCCACATTATTGGAACCGATCATGAAAGTGGAAGTAGTAACTCCTGATCAATATATGGGAGATGTTACAGGCGACCTGAACCGCCGACGTGGTATGCTCGAAGGAATGGACAGCCGTGGTAATGCCCAGGTAATTAAAGCGAAAGTACCATTGAGTGAAATGTTTGGATATGTTACGCAGCTCCGCTCTTTATCAAGCGGCCGTGCAACTTCCACGATGGAATTCTCTCATTATTCTCCTGCGCCAACGAATATTGCAGAAGAAGTAATTGCAAAAAGCAAAGGCAAAGTGAAGGTGGAAGATTAATTTTAGTTTTAAATACATTCAAAAGCCCCGGGAATTTTCCCGGGCTTTTTTTTGTTTAATATTTACCGTTCATCCATTTATAAATTGATACCTGTTTCTTTCATTAAAGAACAGTTAACTTAGCCAAAAGAGAAATAAATAAATCTTCTCATCCTATCTCCTTATTTTTTTTACCAATAAAATGTATAGCATGAAACACATTCAAAAACTTGTTTTACTTTTTCTTGTATTTCCATTTTTAGCAATCGCGCAAAATGAAAATATTGATTTAAATGTCATGAATAAAATCAGGCAGGAAGGCTTGGAAAATTCAAAGGTGATGGACATTGCATTTCACCTCACAGATGCGAATGGGCCTCGCGTGACTAATTCACCGGGATATTTTAAAGCAGCCAATTATGCCAAAGACCAATTAACGGCATGGGGATTAAAAAATGCCATGCTCGATCCCTGGGGGGATTTTGGAAAGGGTTGGGAATTGGAAAAATCTTATGTAGCTATAACTGCTCCCTGGTACAAATCATTGGCAGCATACCCCAAAGTTTGGACAGGTGGCACAAATGGCCTGAAACATGCAGAAGTAATTTTAATTGCTGCAAAAGATTCTGCAGGCTTAGATGCTTACCGGGGAAAATTAGCCGGTAAAATTATCATTTCAGACAAGGACGATAATTATACATTGAGTTTCGAACCCGATGCACACAGGTTTACAGACGCAGAACTTGATTCCATGGCCAATGAAACCATTAAACCCACTGATACTGCTGCGATGCGTAAAAGAAGGGAACAATTTATGAAGCAGTTTCGTTCTCAACGCAGTATGCAAAATACATTGAAGGAAATGGCTTTAAAGGAAGGCGCATTGGCAATGTTTACTTCAAGCCCACGGAGTCATGACGGAACTATTTTCGTGCAACAGGCAGGGCCTTATAAATTATCTGATCCAGAAAATTTTTTAGATATTGCTTTACAGTATGAAGATTATATGACTATCGTTCGGTTATTAAGAAATAATATTCCTGTACATATTGATATGGATGTTGCCACAAAATTCTATACTAAAGATACTAAAGGATATAATGTAATTGCAGAAATTCCGGGTACTGATCCAACTTTAAAAGATGAAGTAGTGATGCTTGGCGGCCATCTTGATTCCTGGCAGGGCGGCACTGGCGCTACGGATAATGCCGCAGGTTCTTTGGTAATGATGGAAGCAGTAAGAATATTAAAAACCATTGGAGTACAACCTCGCAGAACAATCCGCATTGCATTGTGGAGTGGAGAAGAAGAAGGTTTATTGGGTTCCCGTGGATATGTAAAGAAAACATTTGCAGATCCTTCTGATATGAAATTGTTACCGGCTCATGAAAAGTTTTCAGTGTATTTTAATTTGGATAATGGCACAGGAAAAATTCGCGGGGTGTATTTACAAGGCAACGAAGCGGTAAAAAATATTTTCCGGCAATGGCTTGCTCCTTTTAATGACCTTGGCGCGAAAACACTCACCATCAGCAATACAGGCGGAACAGATCATTTGGCATTTGATGCAGTTGGCTTGCCGGGGTTTCAATTTATACAAGACCCCATTGAATATGATACCCGCACGCATCACAGTAATATGGATGTATATGAACATTTGCAGGAAGATGATTTGAAGCAGGCTGCAACCATCGTTGCGGCATTTGTATATGATGCAGCCATGCGCGATGAAAAAATTCCGAGAAAAGCATTGCCGGAGCCAAGAAAATAAAATCGAAAAAAAACAGTAAAAATTTTTTGTATTGAAATGAAAAAAGTTTGATGAAATTCATCAAACTTTTTTCATAGCTATCATTTTCTGAATAAATTACTCAAAAAGATCACAAGTAGTGTATCAATAAAATTTCCGCTCCTTCAAATAACCTTTCACATAATCATCAATGCCCTCTTCGAGACTGTACATTTTTTCCTGGTAACCGGCATTGAAAAGCTTATCCATGGTGGCTTTGGTGTAGTATTGATACGTATCCCGGATATCTTCGGGCATAGGAATATATTGTATTTCCGGTGTTTTATCTAGCGCATGAAAAGTCGCATTCACAAGATCATTGAAAGTTCTTGCTTTCCCTGTGCCTACATTATATAAACCGTTTTTGATTCGCTTCCATTTTTTTGCAAGCATTTGTTGCATCATCCAATAGATAACACGATTAATATCTTTTACATAAATGAAATCCCTTAATTGTTCACCATCTTTATAACCGGGCTTATGGCTTTGAAATAATTTCACAAAACCATTTTCATTAATTTGATTCATTGCATGAAAAATTACACTTGCCATCCTTCCTTTATGAAATTCATTCGGGCCATATACATTGAAAAATTTTAAACCGGCCCAAAAAGGTGGATGATTTTTTTGCAGCAATACCCATTTATCAAATTCATTCTTGCTTTTGCCATAGGGATTGAGTGGGTTCAATTCTTCAACACAATCATGATTGTCTTCATATCCATTTTCCCCGGAGCCATACGTAGCTGCTGAAGATGCATAAATCAAGGGAATCTCGTATGCCGTGCAATAATTCCAAATGTCTTTGGAATAATCCACATTCAGTTCTTCAAGTACCGCATAATTAAATTCCGTAGTATCCGTTCGTGCCCCAAGATGTATGATGGCAGCCACTTCCAGGGGGTTATCATGCAACCAGTCAAAAAGCATTTGACGCTCAACTGAAAATGCAAATTTTTTCCCTTCCCAATTATTGCGTTTTTTTTCTACGCCAAAATCATCTACGATGATCAGGTTTTCAAATCCATTTTCATTTAAATGCTGAACCATGCAACTGCCAATAAATCCTGCAGCACCTGTGATGATAATATACCTTTCTTTATTTATTTCCATGCAATTTGATGTTTTTATTGGGCAATTATATTTTCAATTGCCGTATCATATTTTTCTTTCCAGCTTGAAATATTTTGCCAGTTGTCTCCATTTATGTTGATGTAGCCGGAAGTAACACTACCCAATAAAGTAACCGGAATATTATTTGCCGCAGCTTTTTGTTTCAATAAAGTAGCTTGCTCCATATCACATGTAACCACTACCCTGCTTTGTGATTCGCCAAAGAAATAGGCATCATTGCGAATACCGGGCATATCATTTATTTCAAAACCAAGATTGCGGTGAAACCCTTTCTCCATTAGCGTTACAAGCAATCCTCCTTCACTGATATCATGTGCGCTTTTAACGAGCTCATCATGAATGGCTGATAAAAGAAATTTTTGCAATGCAAATTCTTCATCCAAATCAAATTCGGGTGCCGGTGAAAATTCAATCCTTTTTATTTTATGTAAATATTCAGAAGAGCCAATATCATTTTTCATTTCACCCAATAACAAAATCAAATCACCTTCCTTTTTAAAATCCAATGTCATTTTTTTATTGGGATCATCGAGCATACCAACCATCCCAATTGTTGGTGTTGGATAAACCGGGCCTTCCGGGTTTTGGTTATAAAAGCTAACGTTTCCGCCGGTTACTGGCGTATTGAATTTTCTGCATGCTTCACCCATGCCTTTAATCGCTTCGGAAAATTGATAATATACTTCAGGATCATAAGGGTTTCCAAAATTCAGGCAATTCGTAACTCCTATTGGTTGAGCGCCACTACAAACAATATTACGCGCTGCTTCTGATACCGCAATCATAGCGCCTTTATACGGATCTGCAAAAACATATTTGCTGTTACAATCAGTAGTCATTGCCAAAGCGGTTCCGGTTTCCCTAAGCCAAACAATAGCAGCATCGGAAGGCGCATTTGTACTGGCATTCGCCGCACCTACTGTACTGTCATATTGTTTTGTAACCCAACGTTTGCTTGCAATATTCGGTATGGTAATTAGTTGTTCGGCTATTTCTTTCAACTTGCTTGTTGGAATATCTTCCACTGTATCCAAAGAAAATTCATTGATCTTATCTAAATATTTTGGCTTCGTAGTTTCCCTTATATATTGGGGAGCGCCGCCGCCTAAAACCAATAATTCTGCGGGGATTACAGCTTCTATATTTTCATGCATGAAAAATTTTAATAGTCCGTCATCAGTCACATCTCCAATATGGCTACAAGGCAAATCCCATTTTTCAAAAATCTTCAACACATCATTTTCCCTGCCTTTTTTTACAACCAATAACATTCTTTCCTGGCTTTCACTCAACAACAATTCCCATGCTTTCATGCCTGAATCGCCTTCTGTATCTGCCTTTGCGCGAGTAGGAACTTTATCGAGGTGAATTACCATTCCTGATTTTCCCTTGGCACTCATTTCAGCAGTGCTGCAAATAATCCCGGCAGCGCCCATATCCTGCATGCCTACAACAGCGCCGGTTGCAATAATTTCAAGACAAGCTTCGAGTAATTTTTTTTCCTGGAAAGGATCGCCAACCTGAACAGCTGGTAAATCTTCCACGCTTTCTTCTGTAATATTGGCGCTTGCAAAGCTTGCTCCTCCAATGCCGTCTTTTCCAGTAGCACTACCCACAAAAAATACAGGATTACCAACACCTTCGGCAGTAGCGCTGACAGTTTCGCCGATCTTTACAATGCCCACACTCATCGCATTCACGAGCGGGTTGGTATGATAGCAATCTTCAAAATATATTTCACCACCAACTGTGGGTACACCAAAACAATTTCCATAAAATCCGATTCCGCGCACAACACCATTCAACAATCTTTTAGTTTTGGGGTCGGCTTCGCCATTTACCATTTTTAAATTTCCAAAACGTAAACTATTCAGAGATGCTACAGGCCTTGCACCCATTGTAAAAATATCTCTTTGTATGCCACCAACTCCGGTTGCTGCACCCTGGAACGGCTCAATGGCGCTGGGATGATTGTGGGATTCTATTTTAAATACAACCGCGTAACCGTTTCCAATATCCATAAGTCCGGCATTTTC
>CAYXHX010000010.1:0-6380 GCA_964464835.1 uncultured Chitinophagaceae bacterium
TGTTTGTCGTTTGTTTTACAGTTCATGTTACAATGTAATACATTTTGAATTAAAAAATGGATTCACTCATTTCATATTTTCAAAATATCCCGTCACTTGACCGTGCGCTCATTCTCGCAGGTGGAATAACTTTTTTCTGGCTGATAGAATATGCCGTTCCACTCTTCCACTTTCAATATAATAAATGGAAACATGCTTCGGTAAATATTTTTTTTATTTTGGTATTTTACAATGGATTCAAATGCCTATATGGCTGCAACTTATTTTGGGATTGATGTTGCTCGATTTGGTAGGCGCGTATCTTGTTCATTGGATAGAACACAAGGTTCATTGGATGTGGAAATTTCACATGATTCATCATGCGGATACGCACGTAGATACCACCACAGCCAATCGCCACCACCCGGGCGAAAGTGTATTCCGTGCTGTGTTTGCGGTGATCGCCGTATTTGTTGCAGGCAGCCCGATTTGGCTGATTATGTTATATCAAAGCGTAAGCGTGGTTCTGTCTCAATTCAATCATGCCAATATGAAATTTCCTGCAACTCTTGATAAGATTTTAAGTTATGTTATCGTATCCCCCAATATGCATAAAATTCATCATCATTATAAACAGCCGGAAACGGATAGCAATTATGGAAATATTTTTTCGATTTGGGACAGGCTCTTCGGTACATTTCATTTCACGCCGGTGAAGGAATTAAAATACGGCCTTGATATGCTCAAGGACCCACGCGATGAAGATATAGGTAGCCAATTGAACTTGCCATTTAAAAAAATATAGGAAACTGTTGTTATTACAACTTCGATACAACATTGCATTATCCCCAAAAACAATGATGAGTATCTTCTTCTATCAGTTTAGTAAATGCGGATATCGTTTTCACAGTTGGTTTTGGTGTATAACTATACCATTTTAAATCTGCTCTTATCCAATATACTTTCCAATGATTTTTGGCTTTAATAAATGTGGCTTTAGCGATTGGATATGCCCGGATAATTTCGGGTTGGTCCCATTGTGGCCTTATTGATACATACACACTTTGGCCTTCTATGGTATCGCCAATATCTAATTTTGGCCGGTAATGTTCAGGGGGCCTAATTCTTGACAAGAAATTTTCCATCGTGTCAACTACTCCTAAAGTTTTAAAAATATCATTAGACATTTACAGTTTTGAAATATTGTTCAGAATCTTGTGTAACACTTTATGAAAATGACTTTTATCCGGTGATTCGCCATAAAACATTTCATCTAAATCAATTTCATCCAATGAAAAATTTTTTAATAGCTGGCTTTCATTTTCCACTTTGCATGTATCATTTTTCATTTTCCTTTAAAAACCGGTTTTCTTTTTTCTAAAAATGCTTTTGTCCCTTCTTTAAAATCGGCGGTTTTAAAACACGACGCAAAGCTATTAGTTTCTGTTTCATAACCGTGATCTGTATATGCATCATTTGCAGATTGAATGCAATTGGCAACTGCAATTGGCGCTTTCTTTTGAATCGTTTGTAAAATGGAAATGGCTTTTTCCAATAAACTTTCCGGCGTTGTTACATAATTTACAAGCCCATATTGTAAAGCAGTTTCCGCATTGATAATTTGGGCACTCATCAACATTTCCAATGCGCGGCCTTTGCCAATCAATTGCGTGAGCCTTTGTGTACCGCCATATCCGGGAATCAATCCCAGGTTCACTTCCGGCTGTCCAAATTGTGCGTTGTTTGATGCAATACGAAAATGACAAGCCATTGCCAACTCACAACCGCCACCCAACGCAAAACCATTTACACAGGCAATGATAGGTTTTGATGAACGTTCAATTTTGAAAAAAACATCCAAGCCTCTTTGTGCTAAATTTTTTGCTTCATCTTCGGAATAATTTGAAAACTCTGCAATATCTGCACCTGCAACAAACGCCTTTTCCCCTGCTCCGGTGATAATTGCAGATTTGATTTCCGGTGTACTTTCAATTTCATCTACCACTTTGTCCAGGTCATTAAAAACGGCGGCATTCAATGCATTTAATTTTTCAGGCCGGTTAATTGTAATGAGTAAAATGTTGTTGTCAAGTTTCGAAAGTAAAGTTGAATATTCCATACTTATTGATTAATTTTTTTTAAAATGTTTATTTCAGAATTGCCGGTTTTCTTTTACCTTTTCCTTGATATAGCCGGCAATTTCACCTGTATCTGCACCGGGTGCAAACAATTTATTCACACCCATTTTCAACAAAGCTTCCATATCTGCTTCCGGGATGATACCGCCCCCGGTAAGCAACACATCCTGCATGTTTTTTTCTTTCATAAGTTGAATGATTTTTGGAAAAATAGTCATGTGGGCGCCACTTAAAATACTTACACCGATAGCATCCACATCCTCCTGCAATGCAACGTTGACAATCATTTCAGGAGTTTGCCGCAAACCGGAATAAATCACTTCCATACCTGCATCGCGCAATGCTGAAGCAATTACTTTTGCGCCGCGGTCATGCCCATCCAAACCTACTTTTGCAATAAGTACACGTACCTGCCTGTTTATATTTCCTGGCATTTTGCTGAATTAGTTTTATCAAAAATAGCATGATAATTACTATTTTCATACATGAATAATATAAAAGTTTCATCTCTTGAATTCGCCTTTTAATTTTTGAATAGCTTTTATGATAAATTCATTGGCTTGTTCATGTGCATCTTCCAATAATATAATTTTGGTGCCGGTTTCCCTGAAAAAAGGAATAGACACGGAATCTTTAATGGAAATTTTTCCAAAAAGTTTGAATACCGGTTCATCTTTGGGTATGGTTTTATCAACCAGTAAAATATTTTTTGCATGAATTGTGTCCGGCATCCATAAAAGAAATGATGCATTTGTACTGTATGCTTCCGGCAAATTCAATTCCTTTCCATAATAATTCAAAGCACCGGCAGTATAATATCCATTACAAATAATCATTGTTTCTTGTTGAACTGCAGGAGATAACTGGTGATATGCCTTCGCCGTTTTTTCAGCAATTTCTTTCCAACCAAACATATCTGCGAAATCCTGTGGCAGCGGATGTTCCCGGTGATCTTCCCATGTAAAGTCACCTGCCTTGTTTAAATGTGACCATTCATAATATGTTGCAAGCGCTTCAGGTTTTGCCAAAGGCATAATCAATGGCAAACTATATAAACCAAGTGACACAGGAAACGCAATCAATGCAATCCTTACCCATTTGTAATGATAACTGGTTACAGATTCCAATTGATATCCGCCGAAAGCAAAAAGCATTGGGTATAATCCCATGGCATAATAATCTTTGCCATGAAAAATCAATAGTAATATAATTACAAAAAAATAGGCAAATCCCAATGCTCGAAAAGGTTTTCCTTTTTTGCTGAAAAGTAAAAAATAGATACCTGCAAGCATGCTGAAAATGGATCCCAGGTTCATCATCACCTGGCTTTTAAGAAAATCTGTATAGCCGATAAATTGTAATTGTTCTTCTTGTAATTCATTCATGTGTGCAATCACCGGGAAACGATGATTGTATTGCCAAAGAATGTTTGGTAAAAAAATAATCAAAGCAAGTATGGAAGAAAAATAAAAATGCTTATTTGTATATATTTTTCTCCAGGGTGTTAAAAGAATTGCAGCCATTAAACTTATTAAATAAAACGCGATGGAATATTTACTCATCATGCCAAGCCCTGCCGCTATGCCAAATACATAAAGCCAGGAATTTTTTTGTGTTTGAAAAAATCGGAACAAGCTATATGCAATGAGCACATAAAAAAATACTTCAAGAAAATTTGGCTGGAATAAAAAAAATAAGCGCATATAGCCGCTTAACATAAATGGCAGCCATGCAAGTATTAAAGCAAAAATTTTTCCACCGAGACGAATCACCATTTTACTCACAAGAATAAATGTACATGCCCCAAATAATGCAGGCCATATTTTTATCCAAAACATACTTGCGCCAAATACATTGGTGAGCCATGCAAATACAGAAAGCAAAGGCGGAATTTCCATAAAACCCCATGCCATATGGTGGCCTTCGGCCAAATATAAAAATTCATCGCGGTGCGGCTGATAAAAACTGTTTTGCAAAAAAAATGGAATAACCAATTTTATAAAAGCCAGTAAATACAAAAAATTGGTTGTACTTTTTTTTCGGGGCATTTGAATTTATTGAAGGCTTTCAAGATTTGAATGGATGCGTGTAAGCGTTTCTTCAAGCCCAAGATTTTCTGCGATATGGAAAATGCCCGGCCCGGATTTACCACCTACCAGCATCACACGTAAAGGCAACATTAATTCTCCCGGCTTGATGGAATTTGCCGCTGCTATTTCGTTAAAAGTATTTTCAAGTGCAGCATTTTCCCAGGAAGGAAGTAATTCATAACTGCGCATTAGTTCAATAAAAAAAATTCTTTTTTGCTCAGTCCATTTTGGGCGGATACTTTCAAGATCAACGTTCACAGGCCTTTGGAAAAAGAAAAGAGATTGTTCTGCAAAATCAGTTAATAAACTACAACGGTCTTTTACAAGATCAAAAATTTTCAATGCTTTTTCTTTGCTTGGAATGGTAATCCCTTTTTGCTGAAATATATTTTCAATAACTGGAAATAAAGTATCAATATTTATTTTTTTGATCCATTCATGATTATACCATTTGGCTTTTTCAAAATCAAATTTTGCACCCGCCTTATGTACCCGGCTCATAGAGAATTTATCTACCAATTCAGGCAAAGAAAATATCTCTTGTTCTGTACCATCATTCCATCCAAGCATCGCCAGCATATTTATAAATGCCTCAGGTAAAAAACCTCTTTCACGAAAACCTTCCGTGAATTCATTGGTACGCGGATCAGTCCAGTTCATTGAAAAAATAGGGAAGCCCAATTTTTCTGCGGCTCGTTTACTGAGTTTGCCGTTTCCTTCCGGTTTAAGTATTAATGGCAGGTGCGCCCATTGCGGCATCTTTTCCAAACCAAAAAGATATTTCCATAAAAGGATGTGTACAGGTGCACTTGGCAACCATTCTTCACCGCGGAAAGTATGAGAAATTTTCATCAAAAAATCATCTACTACCACCGCGAGATGATAGGTGGGCATACCATCGGCTTTCAATAACACTTTATCATCCGATTGTGAAGAATTGAAATGTACTTCACCCCGAATCATATCCGTAAAAGAAATATTTTCATTCTCCGGCATTTTAATGCGAATAACGTATGGTGTGTTTTTTCCCAGCAAAAGTTTTACTTCATCCACAGGCATTGTCAATGAATTACGCAAGGCATTCCTCGAAGATTGATTGTACTGAAAATTGGCTTGGGTTTTTCTTTGATTTTCCAATTCTTCCGGTGTGTCAAATGCATAATAGGCATACCCGTCAGATACTAATTTTTTTGCATACCCGGCATATAACTCTTTTCTTTCTGACTGGCGATAGGGCCCGAAGTTACCCGGTTTCCAAGGGCTTTCATCCGGCTCAATGCCGCACCAGGACAGCGTATCAGCAATGTATTGTTCGGCGCCTTCCACAAACCGGCCCTGGTCCGTATCTTCAATTCGCAAGACAAAAGCGCCACCATATTGTTTGGCAAATAAATAATTATACAATGCCGTACGTACACCACCAAGATGCAATCCGCCTGTAGGAGATGGCGCAAAACGGACGCGAATATTTTCATTCATAGTGCGCAAATTTAAATGATTCGAAGAGATTAAAAATGATTTGAAAACGTTCCCTAACTTTACAGCTAAAGAAAAAATATGAAAAGTAAAATTTTATTGGTTTCATTTCTTTTTTTATCAATTTGTTTAAATGCCCAAACTACTTATACGCCTACAGCCGGAAACCTCGAAGCACGGAAATGGTTTGCCGATGCAAAATTTGGATTATTTATTCATTGGGGGCCATTCAGTATTTTAGGAGATGGGGAATGGGTAATGAATAACCGGAATATTACAGTAAAAAATTACTCACGACTCGCGGATTTTTTTAATCCAACCGGTTTTGATGCACATGCATGTGTAAGTTTGGCAAAACAAAGTGGTATGAAATATATCACGCTCATTACGAGGCATCACGATGGATTTAGCTTGTGGGATACAAAGTATTCGGATTTTAATATTATGAATACACCCTACCATAAGGATATTGTAAAAATGATTGCCGATGAATGCCACAAACAGGGAATTAAATTATTTCTCTACTATTCTATTCTTGATTGGCGGCGAAATGATTATTCCTGGACTACAGGCCGCACAGGGAAAGGTACAGGCAGAACTGTTCAGGAAGATTGGAAAAACTATATCCAATTTATGGAAAATCAACTCACGGAATTACTTACCAATTATGGAGAGATTGCAGGGATTTGGTTTGACG
>CAYXHX010000010.1:6390-8736 GCA_964464835.1 uncultured Chitinophagaceae bacterium
GGCTATTGGGACCAAACAGCGCCGGAAGGAGAAGCGGACAGGGCGCCACGAATTGATTGGCATTTACCTGAGATATATGCACTTATTCATCGCATTCAGCCCAATTGCCTTATCGGAAATAATCATCATCTTGATCCCATTCCAGGGGAAGATTTCCAGATGTTTGAGAAAGATTTGCCGGGCCAGAATAAATCCGGTTTAAGTTTTCAAAAACCATCAGAGCAATTGCCTTTGGAAACCTGCGAAACCATTAATAATTCCTGGGGTTTTAATATTACAGACACAAGTTATAAAAGTACCAAACAATTAATTCAATTATTGGTGCATGCTGCTTCTCTTGGCGCAAATTTGTTACTCAATATTGGCCCTATGCCGAATGGAAAAATCCAGCCGGAATTCCATGATCGTTTGCATGAGATGGGAGATTGGCTGAAAATTTATGGCAGCAGCATATACAATACAACAGCAGGATATATGAAACCACAGGAATGGGGTTGTATCACACAGGAAAAGCAAAAAATATATCTTCATGTTTTTGATATGGGGACGCAAAATATTTCATTAAAAAATTTTCCTTTCCGGCAAATTAAAAAAGTTTATTTTTTAAAAAATGGACAATCAATTCCTTATCAATTGAATGCAGGGATATTCTCTATTTCTTCTCTTCAGTTAAAACCCGGGAACCCTGATGAAGTGATTGTTGTAGAAGCTATATAAATGATTTTTATACATGAAGTACCTCGTAAAAACACCCTGGTGGCTAAAAAAATTATACCCCAACTATATATGGGAAATTCCCGGGAATGAAAAAATTCTGTACCTGACTTTTGATGATGGCCCGCATGAAACGATTACTTCATTTGTACTCGATGCATTGCGTAAATATAATGCAAAAGCTACTTTTTTTTGTATTGGCAAAAATGTTGTTGCAAACCCTGCAGTTTTTCGTCAAATAATTGATGAAGGCCATGCCGTTGGCAATCATACTTTTAATCATGTAAATGGGTGGAAAGCATCCAATAAAAAATACATTGATGAAGTGTTTGAAGCGGCGAAATATATTGACAGTAATCTTTTCCGGCCGCCTTATGGCAGGATTTCCCGTTTCCAGGCAAAAGTGCTGATGCAGGAAAGTAAGCGGCAAAATATTACCGGCCGGCAATTCAACATCATCATGTGGTCTGTGCTGAGTGGCGATTTTGATATTTCTAAAAAAGCCAATGAATGCAGGGATTATGTAATATTGAATACATTACCCGGATCAATCATTGTTTTTCATGATAGCCAGAAAGCCTGGGAAAGGTTGCAGGCTGCATTGCCCGAAGTATTGGATTATTTTAATAAGGAAGGATACCAATTTAAATCCATTCCATATACTATTTGATTGAATAGTGGTACATACATTGATTAAAATAAGAAAACCAGGGTAAAAACCCTAGCCCGTTTTTAATCCGTACCCTATGAAAACTATTCAAAAGTAGGATATAAGTTTTTCATTTCAAACTTTCTTAAATTAATTTAAGATGCTCATAGATACACATTGCCATTTATACTTGCCTGAATTCAAAGATGATTTGATTGAAACCCTTAATCGTGCAGAGAATGCAGGTGTACAAAAATTTTGTTTGCCTGCTATTGACAGGTCAGAAAGCACATCATTACTGGATCTTGAACAACAATACCCCGGGAAATTTTTTGCAATGGCAGGTTTGCATCCCTGCTCAGTGAAGGAAAATAATGAGGAAGAACTGGATTATATAAAAGAAAGTATAGATAAAAGAAGTTTCGTTGCTATCGGGGAAATAGGATTGGATTTTTATTGGGATACCACATTTTCTACAAATCAATATGAGGCTTTTGAAATGCAGATGAATTGGGCTTTAGAAAAAAATTTACCCATTGTAATTCATACGCGTAAAGCAATGAAAGAAACTATAGATAGTGTAAAACCTTTTGCAGATAAAGGCTTGAAAGGAATATTTCATTGCTTTGGTGGAACATTCGAGGAAGCAGAACAAATTATTGGCATGAATTTTTTATTGGGAATTGGTGGTGTTGTTACATATAAAAATGCAGGGCTTGCCGAAGTAGTGGCGCAAATAGATATGAAAAATATTGTTTTGGAAACTGATTCGCCCTATCTTGCACCTGTGCCTTATCGCGGCAAACGCAATGAGAGCGCTTATTTGCGATTGATTGCAGAAAAAATTGCTTTAGTCAAAGGAATAGATTTCGAAGAAGTTGCTGCAATCACATCCGGGAATGCCGAAAAAATATTTAATATCTAAATACGATTTTCTATTTTTGCCCCCCTGATTTTCGAAAGGAGAGTTGTCCGAGTGGTTG
>CAYXHX010000010.1:8746-16867 GCA_964464835.1 uncultured Chitinophagaceae bacterium
AAAGTGTGTATATGGGAAACTGTATCGAGGGTTCGAATCCCTCACTCTCCGCAAATCAATATCAGCCCTGCAAATGCAGGGTATTTTTTTTGAAGGCTTGCTGGAACATATAAAAAATTTACTTACTTGCTTTTGAATTTCGCTGATGCTTTTTTGAATGATAAAGTATAATTGGTATTCCAAAAACATACAATAGTAACCCCAGTGGAATAAAAGTGATAGCACCTATCGCACAGGTTATTCCTTTGTCGGACATGCCACTCATTGAAATATTCATTGCCAAATATGTTACGGGGAGCCCAAGGATAAAAGTTATTAATCCCAATGCAATTTTCAAAAATATCGAGACTGTTTGCGTTTTTCTTAAAAAGCGCAACACAAGAAATAAAGCAATAAGAGGAATAAGTTGGATGATAATAGGAAAGATTAATATTTTCATAAGTATCATTTTAACTTTGCAGATACCATTCTCAACTTCCCCTGCATATCATTTTTAAATTGAATTTTTGTAAAGCCGTTTACTTCCAGTAGATGTTGAAGCGCATGCGCAAAATCAGGATTAATTTCAAAAAACAAGTACCCGGTTTTTTTTAAATGAGTTGAAGCAAAATCTATAATGGCTTTGTAAAAAATCAAGGGATCATTGTCGGGGACAAATAAAGCTGCATGTGGTTCATGTCCCCAAACCCGATCTTCCATTCCCTCTATTTCTTGTTTCAATACATAAGGCGGGTTACTAACAATAATATCAAACACTGGCAGGGTTTGGGTACTGAAAATTTTTAGTATGTTTTTTTTATAAAAAGTTATTTCTACATTATTGGCAGCCGCATTTTTTTTGGCAAGGTTGATAATTTTCATTTGATAATCCAATGCTGCAACAGGAATGGGAGATAATTTTTTCTTCAGGGCAATAGCAATGCATCCGCTTCCTGTGCCTATATCAAGGATGCCGGATTCTTTACAATCTATTTCATTTTTATTTTCAACAATCCATTCGACCAACTCTTCTGTCTCAGGGCGTGGTATTAAGACGGATTTATTTACAAAAAATTTCATTCCGGCAAACCAGGCTTCCTGCAAAACATATTGGATGGGTGTATTTTTTTTTAAAACGATGATAACTTTTTTTAAAATCTTTTCTTGCTGTAAGGTAAGTTCCTTATTTTTATGAAGAAGCCGTTCTGTATTGGAAAAACCGGTTATATGTTCAATAATCAGGTGTGCAACATTTTTCAATTCTCTTTGCTCATAATTTCCTGCTAAAGATGAAAGGATGGATTGATATGCTTCTCCTAAATTCATGCACACAATATTAGTATAAAAGATTTTACATTTGTTTACCTGAATATGCCAGCTACAGAAATTTTACATGAACGTTTTATGAAAAGATGCCTGCAATTGGCAGCCTTAGGCGCAGGAGCAGTTTCGCCAAACCCTTTGGTTGGCGCAGTGTTGGTTTATCAGGGTAAAATAATTGGCGAAGGATATCATCAGCAATTTGGAATGCCTCATGCAGAAATCAATTGTATCAATTCCGTGACTTTGGATAACAAACAATTCATCCAATCATCCACTTTGTACGTTTCCTTAGAGCCTTGCGCACATTTTGGTAAAACTCCACCTTGTGCAAAGCGAATTGTTGATGAAAAAATAAAAGAAGTTGTAATCGGCAGTACAGACCCATTTCCAAAAGTAAATGGCCGAGGCATAACGTTATTGAAAGATGCTGGTATCAAAGTGGCAACCGGCATTTTAAAAAATGAATGTGATGAATTGAATAAACGTTTTTTTTGTATGCATCAAAAAAAGCGGCCTTACATCATTTTGAAATGGGCACAAACTGCCAATAAAAAAATGGCAGTACAAAATGGAGAAAGATTGATGATTTCAAACTCAATCACACAAAGGCTTGTACATAAGTGGCGAAGCGAGGAAGATGCAATTATGGTTGGAACAAATACTGCGATGTTGGATAATCCATCATTAGATACCCGATATTGGACGGGGAAAATGCCCGTGCGAATTGTATTAGACTGCGATTTGCGATTGCCTAATGATTTGAATATATTCAATAAAAAACAACGCACCATTATTTTTAATGAAAAGAAAAATGAAGAAAATGATTTCATTAAATATAAAAAAGTGAATATGAAAAATGAACATACTTTGCAATACATTTTGAAAAAATGTATGGATGAAAATATTCAAAGCCTATTGGTAGAAGGCGGAGCCACATTGCTGAATTCATTTATTCAACAAAATTTATGGAATGAAGCGAGGGTGATTACAAATGAAAAATTATATATTGAAAATGGTTTTGATGCTCCAGGCGTAGTTGGAAAATATATTGAATCTGAAAGATTTTTTTCTGATAGAATTGATTATTTTAGAAATGATTAAATGAATAATCAATGATGAACGGGCCATTTCAATATTTCACCATCAATCAATCCGGAATAGCGGAATATAAAGACAGGAACAGTAAATTCATCGCATATGCATTTCCATTTCATGATAAAGATAATTTGAAAAAGCACCTGGATGATTTAAAAAAGGAACATGTAAAAGCGGGGCACTTTTGTTTTGCCTATCGTATTGGCACAGATGGAAATCTTTTTAGGTCAACGGATAATGGCGAACCTTCAGGGACGGCAGGTAAACCAATTTTAGGCCAGATTGATAAGTTGAACCTCACTGATATTTTAATTGTAGTGGTACGTTATTTTGGGGGTACTTTATTGGGTGTGCCCGGATTAACCAATGCCTATAAAACAGCAGCAGCGCTTGTTTTGCAAATGTTGCCGGTGATTACAATAGAAGTAGAATCAAGTTTTCAGGTACAATTCCCTTATGAAAAAATAAATGATATGATGCAAATTATAAAAACTTGTACAGCCCGCGTGTACTGGCAAGAGAATTTACTTTTTTGCACAATGCAGGTAAGGGTGCCTATTAAACATCAACAACAATTTATAGAAAGAATACAAGAGGTGCAAGGATTGGAAATGGAGGAAGTAAGTTGACTCTTATTGATTTAAAAACAACGTGATATGAATATTTAAAATGCTCCTGTGGGAATAATATAAAGCCAAATAAAAAAATCAATACATTTACAGAAAGAATATCCTCCATGAAAAAATATTTTTACTTTATATTGGCTTTCATTTCTTATGGGCTTCAGGCTCAAACCACAGTAGGGGATTGTACAGTAGAATTTTCCATCACATCGCAGAATGGTAAAGTTAACCTGGCAGGCGCTAAGAAAATATTTTATATGAAAGGAAAATTATCCCGTACGGATATCCGCAGCAATAATTTTTCACAAGCAATAATTTATAACACCGGAACAGGAAATGCCACTATTTTGAAAGAAGTTGGAAACGAAAAATATATCACTCATTTGAACGCTGATCAATGGAAAAAAGAAAATAACATGTATATAGGCATGACATTTAAAGAAACAAATGAAAGGAAAATTATCCTGGGTTACAATTGTATTAAAGCAGTTGCCACATTAAAAGATGGCAGCAGTTTCTCCTATTTTTATACCAGGGATATTATCCCCACAGCAAGTGAAAACCCATATCAATTTAAAAATGCTGCAGGTTTTGTGTTGGCTTATGAAGCCAAAGGGCCTTCAGGGAATAAAATAACTTATACTGCCACGAAAATAAATTTCGATCCTGTACCTGCAAGCCTTTTTGATATACCTGTTTCGGGATACAGGTTATTGCCCTATTCAGGAAAATAATTTTTTATCAACGGAAAGGAAGCGGCGAAGGAGTTTTGAATTTAGGCGCTTGCACTTTGTATTTATAAGGATAAACATAGGTGGTATTTCCTTTTTGCAAACGAATCATGGTTTCAAACTGTGCTGCATTTCCTTTAAATTGTGAAGATATTTCTTCAGAGCCCTTAAATGTGAATTGTTTCAGGCTGGAAGATGCATAAGAGCCGCCATAGTAGCTTTTGGGTGAATAACGGCCAAGGTCTTTCAAATTGAATTTGCTGCCATCATCACCGATATTTCCAGAAAAAGCTCCAAATGTTACACATGCCAGGCCTACAAGGAAACTGCTGAAAATAATTTTATATGTATTGGTTTTTTTCACTCGTACAAAGATAATTAATAAATCCTTTCTTAACAAAACTTTATTGATAAACGGTTTTTATGCACAAATGTTACATAAAAAATTAAATATTAATGAAAAATGTAATAATTTTCCAAAACTCTTGGCCAATTTATGTACGAACATTCATCCAGAAAAGAAAACCAGGAACTAGTAGAATTACTAAAGCAGTATGAATCATTGCTTTCAGGCAGGCAACATGCATTTCTCGAAGAAGAATCATTTGAAAAAATCATTAATTATTTTGACGAAAATGATGAATTTTCAAAAGCCCTTGAAGCTGCGGAAAATGGATTGCTGTATTTCCCATATTCCCTTTTATTATTGATTAAAAAAGCAGATTTACTGATTGCAATGCAACAATATAAGGCTGCGTTAGAAGTTTTAAACCAGGATGCACTTTTCAATGCATTTGATATCAATGTATATATATTAAAAACGGATGCCTTCCTGGCATTGGATGAGCAGGAAAACGCCATTGAATTATTACTTGAAGCCATCAATGTATTCGAAGGCGAAGAACGAATTGAATTGCTATTTGAATTAGCCGATGTATATGACGACTATGAATTGTTCGATAAGGTTTTTGATTGCCTTGAACTCATCCTGGAACAGGAACCATCCAATGAAGAAGCATTATATAAAATTTGTTTTTGGACTGATTTCACCGGGCGTAACGAAGAAAGTATCCGGATACATAGGAACATTATTGAAGATCAGCCATATAATGAATTGGCCTGGTTCAATTTGGGGGCAGCTTACCAGGGTTTAAAATTGTATGAAAAAGCAATTGATGCCTATCTCTATGCCATTGCCATTGATGAAAAATTTGACAGCGCTTACAGAAACATGGGCGATGCATATATGCGCATACGGAACTTCCGGGAGGCCATCCTCGCTTTAGAAAAAATGCTGGAACTGGCAAGGCCTGAAGAAGTGATTTTTGAAGCCATCGGGCATTGCTATCATAAGTTGAAGAATTATGCACAAGCCCGCTTCAATTACAGGAAAGCTTCTCACATCAATCCTGAAAATGATAGGTTGTATTATAAAATTGCATTGACGTATATCCATGAAAAGCATTGGCAGCAAGCAATGAAGCCTCTTGAAACTGCATTACGAATGCAGCCATCATCCACTGTTTATAATATGGCCGCAGGAGAATGTAGCCTGGCATTGAGGAAAAATAAAGAAGCGCTTCATTATTTCAGTATTGTTGTTCATAAAAGCCCGAAAAAAATTTCCGGTTGGGAAGCATTGATTCATTGCTTATATGTTTCCGGTTTTTATGAAGAAGCATCAGAACTATGCTTGACAGCATTCATTGCCACCGGCCACAAATCTTCCATTTATTATTTATACAGCACCGTTTTATTTGCTGATGGAAAAACCAAAGCCGCACTGCAACAGCTTGAAACAGCAATCTCACTCTCTTCCAAAGGCTTGCGGAAATTTATAGAAATGAACCCGGTAATCCTGCAAAATGCACAAGTGGTGGCGTTGCTCGCACAAATGAAAAAAAGAAAGCAAAAGAAACCAAGTCGTCGAAAATGATTCAGATCATATCAATTTTCCCTTGATTCATTTACTTTTGCACGCATAAAAATTGAAAGATGAATAATTTTAATTTGTCTCAACTTCCATTAAGAAGTGAAAAACCAAGGACGAATGGCTTAACAATGATCATGGATAAAGGATTGAGCATTCATGAAGTAAATAATTTTTTAAGTATTGCACATCCCTATGTGGATATGGTGAAGCTGGGTTTTGGCACTTCGGTAGTTACGCCAAACCTTCGGGAAAAAATTGAGGCGTACCAGGCTTTTGATATCCCGGTTTATTTTGGAGGAACGCTTTTTGAAGCATTCCTTATTCGCAACCAATTTGATGACTATGTAAAAATGTGTAAAGATTACCACATCAATTATATGGAAGTGAGTGATGGGTCAATTACAATCCCGCATGCAGAAAAATGTGGTTATATTGAGAAACTAACGAAGTTTGGAACAGTTTTGAGCGAAGTAGGAAGTAAAGATGCAACGCATATCATTCCACCTTATATTTGGATACAACTTATGAAGGCCGAACTGGAAGCAGGTTCTACTTTTGTAATTGCTGAAGCACGTGAAGCCGGGAATGTTGGCATTTATAGGGGTACCGGAGAAGTCCGGGAAGGATTGGTGCAGGAAATCCTTACGGAGATTCCGGGTGACCGGGTTATTTGGGAAGCGCCAAAAAAAGAACAACAATTATATTTCCTCGAATTGCTTGGATGCAATGCCAATTTTGGAAATATTGCTGCAAATGAATTGATTGCTTTGGAAACGATGCGCATCGGTTTAAGAGGCGATACGTTCCATTTGTATTTAGATAAAAATTCGAAATGAACATCTATGGCTTAATTGGTTTTCCCTTATCCCATTCTTTTTCAGAAAAATATTTTACAGCGTTTTTTAAAAAAGAAAAAATCCCTGCGGTATTTAAAAATTTCCCTCTTGAAAGCATTGAACAATTCAATGAATTTATTCAATCTAATAATGATGTAAAAGGCCTCGCTGTAACTATTCCATATAAAAAATTTATTCTTTCTTTTTTAGATAAAACTTCCCCGGAAGTGCAGGAAATTGGCGCTTGCAATTGCATTCAAATTCAAGATAGAAGATGCATTGGTTTTAATACAGATATTATTGGATTTGAAAAATCTTTTATGCCAGCTTTATTGCCTGGAGATACACATGCTTTGATTTTGGGGACAGGAGGCGCTGCTGCTGCCGCGAGTTATGTATTGAAAAAAAATAAGATTCAATTTTTATTTGTTTCGGGAAAAAGATACAATTCTGAAAACACAATTGCGTATCATCATTTGGATGAAAACATATTGCAACAATATTCCATTATCATTAATGCTACGCCTGTAGGGCAATTCCCGGAAATAACAAATGCGCCAAATATTCCTTACCAATTTCTTACACAAAAACATTTTCTCTTTGATATGATTTATAACCCGGGACAAACACAATTTTTAAAAAATGGATTTAGGCATGGCGCCCGAATTAAAAACGGCCTTGAAATGCTGGAAATTCAAGCAATGGAAAATTGGAAAATATGGAATGCATCAATGATCCTAAGCCCGGGCATTTAATAATTTTTCTTTTGCCAATTCCGGCAGCATCTCCAATTTTTTTTCTGTATAATTATAGCACAGCATACCGGTTTTAATTTTTGCCACAATTAATTTTTCTTCATTGTCCATTTTTTCAAAAAGGTAAAATAGATCAAATCCGTATTTATCGAAACCTTCGGCAGCAATTGATATCAGTACACGATCACCCTGAAATAATTCCCTTTTAAATTCGATGGCAGCATCCGACATGATGAGTGATACATTTTCTATGTGCAATTCTGTATAACCAAGCGATTTTAAAAACCTGTATCTTGCTTCATGTGCAAGCGCCAAAAATGTGTCGTTACCTGCATGCCCGCCATAATTCAGGTCCGTGATGCGTATATCAATTTCTGTAATGAAATGAAAAGTAGCCGGTAGTTTTATTTTTATTCTATTCATCTTTTTCTTTTTCTAAGAAACTTAATAATTGATCCACTGCTTTTCGACGGTGACTGAATTCATTTTTTTCATCCATATTCATTTCCCCAAAAGTTTTATTACTGCCATCCGGCATGAATACGGGATCATAGCCGAAACCCATATCACCATTTGCAATTTCAACAATATGGCCGGTACATCTTCCTTCAAAAAAATATTCTTTACCTTCAAGCATTAAAGATATAATTGTAATAAAACTTGCTTTCCGGTTTTCTTTGCCAAACATTTTATGAATTAATTTCTCCACATTTGCAGAATCATTTGCATCATCACCCGCATATCGCGCACTGTGTACGCCCGGTTCTCCATCAAGTGCTTCTACAAAAAGGCCGGTATCTTCACTGAAACAATTTTTATGCAATCGTTTATAAATGAATTTCGATT
>CAYXHX010000010.1:16877-17991 GCA_964464835.1 uncultured Chitinophagaceae bacterium
AAAGGTTCGGGTATGGTTTCGTGTATGCCGGCTTCTTTCAGTGAAATAACTTTTAAAAAACCTTCTGTACGATTCCTGATTTCCTGTACTTTATGTGCATTATTTGTTGCGAAAATGATTTCAAGCATATTTCAAGCGTTTATTTTTCTAAAAATATTTTTTTCAATGAAACCCATAGTTTCTTTTTCTCTGCTTTTATTTTTTCATTACCATTATCATTTTCTAAAGTTACACCGGGTGCGGAGATATACATACATCCGTCATATTGTTGAACCTGGTAATGAGGAATGGTAAATGGCAAACCAATTTCTTTAGTAGTAACATCGAATAGTAAAATTTTTTCAGGTGAAAATTTTTCCCTTATTTTTTCAAATGATTTCCCGCAATTATTCAAATTCACAATGGCTACATCGTCGAGTGTGAGCGTACAAGCTGACAGTATTTTCAGTAGTATGTTTTTACGGGGTTCAATGATAATTTCTTCGTCATTTTCTTTAACAACCAAAAGAATATTTTTAACATTTTTACCCAGGAAATCGAATTCCTTTTGTCCTTTATTTTTGATTTCAGGATATGGATTTTTTTCTGTAAATTGCGTAGCCTTATCTATTGAAATCAATACATTTTTAAATAGGCCGGCAATTACAAAAGAGGGCAATTTTTCAGTGTAAGGCATGGGGTAAATATATTAACAACTGTTAGTTTTCCTGATTTTTTTCATTTCTTTGCATCAAATTTACGAAATATGATAGAAGCCGCAGACATTCAAATTACAAAAGCAGAAACCAGCAAATTAAAAGAACTTGACCTGAATAATATTCCTTTCGGGAAATATTTTACAGATCATATGCTTGAAGCGGATTTTGAAAATGGAGAATGGAAAAATGTAGAAATTAAACCATATCAGCCATTGCTTTTTCAGCCATCATTAGCTGTATTTCATTATGGCCAGGCAATTTTTGAAGGTATTAAAGCCTATCGTGGCAAAGATGGAAAAGTGGCCATTTTCAGGCCATATGACAATTTCCATCGTTTCAACATTTCAGCCCGCCGTATGAATATGCCGGAAATGCCGGAAGAAATTTTTATTCACGGAATTAAACAATTAGTAAAA
>CAYXHX010000011.1:0-17853 GCA_964464835.1 uncultured Chitinophagaceae bacterium
AAATGATATTTACTTTTTTATTATCAGAATAGGTATAGGCATTTTTAATCAGGTTATTCAATGCCACGCGCAATAATTCCGGGTGGCCATTCACGGAAATGGCATCTTCACTTTCAGGTGGAGTTGCATATTCGAAATTGATTAATATTCCCTGAAAACTTTTTTTGGCAAATGAAATTGAGTTGTATATAATTTCATCAATACGTGAAGAATTCAACTGCAGGTTTTCAATTTGTTCATATTGTGAAAACTGCAATAATGTATTGATGAGTGAAATTAATTCCAGTTCATCTTCTTTCAAAGATTGCAAAATACGTTTGTATTCATCCTTATCCAGGTTCTTATCCAATGCATACTCTGTTTGCAGGAGCATATTTGCAAGAGGAGTTCTCAATTCATGGGATGCATGCCGCACAAATATTTTCTGGCTTTCAAATGTACGTTCCAACTTATCGAGCATAAGGTTTAAATTGGTTGCTACTTGTACAATTTCATTTGTTTTAAAATTGCCTTTTACAACTTCTACCCTTTTATTCAAATTGTCTCCTGTAAAATGTCGCATTTGATTACTTAACCTCACGAGTGGAGCGGTAACTATAAAAACATAATAAAAGGAAAATAAACCGATAAATAATATTGTTGCCAAAGCCACAATGAGCAAAATGTTTTTTAATTGTGCACTCTGGCTCTCCCCACCTTTTGTATTAACGGATACAATTGTATAACAAAAATTTTTCCCTGACCGGTACAATAAACCAACGGATAGAAAATCACCCATTTCAAAATAGTATGGGTTATTCTCCCGAACGCTATCCAAAATTTTATATTTTTTAAAATTTAATGACGTATCCGGATATTGAAATACCAATTTCTTTTCAGCATCAAAAATACTGATATGAATAGTTATATTTTTATCCAATTCATGTGACCGGAAATTCAGGGCGCTATCCACCAATAATACATTTCTGTACATATTGAAATACAAAAAAGAAGCTTCATGTGCTTCCGCCAATAAAAACTTTTTCTCTTCTCTATCTTTGGAATGTTCATACAAAAAATAGACACTACAAAAACTCAAGATAAGTATCAGGGAAATGACCAATGTCAATACAACTAAAAATTTCGACCTTAAATTCATAAATTATTCTTCACTGATATAATATCCAAACCCGGTTTTGGTATGAATCAATTTTGGTGAAAAATTTTTATCTACTTTATTGCGTAGAAAATTGATGTACACTTCCACTGTATTAGTGCCGGTTTCAAAATCAAGGCTCCAGACTTTTAGTAATATTTCTTTCTTCGAAATTGCATGTCCTTTATTCCTGCATAGCAAAGTAAGCAAAGCGAATTCCCGGATCGTCAGGTTTATTGTATTACCTGATCGGCTCACATGCTTATTGGCAATATTTATTTCGAGGTCATGAATTTTAATAATTTCTTCCAAAGCATGATTGCCCTCTGTTCTTTTTAAAAAGACTTTCATCCGGGCGAGCAATTCTTTAATATGAAATGGTTTTACGATATAATCATCTGCCCCGGCTTCAAATGCGAGGATTTTATCATTCATATCTCCCATTGCAGTAAGCATAATGACCGGCACATATACATTTTTTTCCCTGAAGCTCCGGCAAATAGCTACGCCACTCATATCTCCTAAATTGATATCTAAAATCACCAGGGAGTAATTGATGCGCTCTAATAATTCGAGTGCAATGGAGCCGGAAACCGCAAGGTCCGTTTCATAGCCATGTTCAATTAATTCCTGCTGAACAAATAAACCAATTTTGGGTTCGTCTTCTGCAATTAAAATTCGTTGTATCTTTAAGCTTTCCATTTATTCTAAACTCTTAAAAGGCTCAATTTAATGAAAAAATCATTCTTTTTATCCATCATCTTTTTTGCAACAATTTATTCAAACATTTTACCGGCACAGGATTTCAAAACAACCTTTGAAAATAGCAATGGAAATAAAACTGCTACCTATTTTGAATGCATTCGTTTTTATAAAAACCTGGCATCAACATATTCAACAATAAAAATGCTTTCAGGTGATACAACCGATGCAGGCTACCCGCTTAATCTTGTGCTTTATTCACCCGATAAAACTTTTAACCCCGAAAAAATGCATTCGGAAAACAAGGTGGTCATTTTTGTAAATAATGCCATTCACCCGGGTGAGCCGGATGGCGTAGATGCAAGTATGATGCTGCTCCGCGACCTTGCTTCCGGGAAAATAAAAAGCCCGTCAAACGTTGTTTTAGCCGTAATTCCGGTGTACAATATTGGAGGCGCTTTGAACAGGAGTGGTTTTTCAAGGGTTAATCAAAATGGCCCGGAAAGTTATGGCTTCCGTGGAAATGCAGAAAACCTTGACCTCAACAGGGATTTTATTAAAGCTGATTCAAAAAATGCATTTGCTTTTGAAAAAATATTTCAATGGTTGAAACCTGATGTATTTATAGATAATCATGTAAGCGATGGAGCGGATTATCAATATACCATGACTTTACTCACAACCCAACACAATAAACTTGGCGGGCAACTCGGTGTTTTTTTACACGATATTTTTGAACCTGCACTTTATAAAAGTATGGAAGAAAAAAACTGGCCAATGACGCCTTATGTAAATTTTGAAGATGGCAATGCAGATAAAGGCTGGAGCGCCTATTACGAATCGCCCCGGTATAGCAGCGGCTATACAACCCTATTTCAAACAATAGGCTTTACTGCGGAAACGCATATGCTGAAACCATATAAAGACCGCGTAATAAGTACCTATGCATTGATGCAATCATTCATTGAACAATCTTCCATTCATGCGATGGAAATTATTTCAAAAAGAAAACAAGCCATTCAGGATGTGATCCTGCAAGATAGTTTTGCACTCGGCTGGCGAGTAGATACAACAAAATACGAGATGATCAATTTTAAAGGTTATGAAGCGCTCACCAAAACGAGTGATGTTACTGGTATGCCGCGTATGTATTATGACCATTCAAAACCTTTTGAAAAGCAAGTAAGATTTTACAACACATTTGTTCCAGTCAATACTGTAAAAAAACCATTCGCTTATATCATTCCGCATGGTTGGCACGAAGTGATTGACAGGTTGAAATTAAATGGCGTTCAAATGCGTATGATGGAAAATGATACGGATCTTACAGTTGATTATTATCATATTGACGATTATAAAAGTTATGCAAAGCCGTATGAGAAACATCATATTAATTATGCTGTTACACTTAGTACACGAAATGAAAATCTGCATTTTTTAAAAGGCGATTATATTATTTATACCAATCAGCCTTCCAACAGGTACATCGTGGAAACACTCGAACCTAAAGGCGATGACAGTTATTTTTACTGGAATTTTTTTGATGCGGTATTACAGGAAAAAGAATGGTATAGCAATTATCGTTGGGAAGATGTAGCTGCAACATACCTGTCATCACACCCGGAATTGAAAACGAAATTCGATGAAAAAAGAAAAACAGACCCTGAATTTGCAAAATCCGCTGATGCGCAGCTAAATTTTATTTATAAAAATTCGCCGTATTATGAACCGGCACATTTGCGTTACCCAGTTTACCGGCTGGTGCAATAATGTTGTTTAACCTGCGGGTTGCCAAGATATGAAACATCTCCGCTCCCGGAAATTTGTACATCCAGGTTAATGGATGCAAATACATCTGCATCACCCGTGCCATTAATCGTAACAGAAACATTTTCAGCTTTTAATTGTGTTGAATTAAAATCGCCCTGGCCATCAATCATTATTTCCAGGTTTTTTGTTTCACCACTTATATCCATATTCCCGGTACCGGCTATATGCGCATTTACGGAGGGCGTATTCACTTTCAGGTTAATATCGCCGGCACCAACGATTTCCAGTTTAAGGTATTCTTCACCGGTGAACGTGGAAGTACTCGTTACATCCACATTACCATTGACGCTCAATTCAGAAAGTTTATCTGTGGTAATGATCAAATGAATCGTATTGGTAGGAGAAATAGCAAATCCATCTTTGGTTCTGATTGCAAGCCGGTTTTCTTTTTCATCTATAATGATATAAGGTAAAATATTTTCATCCGCAATAATGCTGATTGATTTTGTATTGCCCTGGATAATTTCCACATCATATTTACCGGAAATCAATATTTTATCTGAAATGGTTAATGCTTTTTCCAGTTGCCCCTTTTTGCCATTCCCTTTTATCCTGTCTTTAAAATTTCCATTACAAGAAAATAAAAGAAAGGATCCGATACAGGCAACGATCAATACTTGTACTGTTTTCATATTTTTAGTTTTGTATTTTTCTCAATTAAAATTATGATTTTCTTTCCATGCAACAAGTATGGTAAGAAGATATTTAATTTCAAATTTGAATATCTTCGCCGCAATCCTTTATTTTTATGACAGGCGAATATTAATTATGACAGAAAAAGTTTTAATCCTCGATTTCGGCAGCCAATATACCCAATTAATTGCCCGTGCAGTGCGTGAAGCAAATGTTTTTTGCGAAATCATTCCTTACCAAAAAGAATTTGATGCAGGAAATGCAAATTTAAAAGGGGTAATTTTAAGTGGTTCCCCATGTAGTGTGAATGAAGAAAATGCACCAACAATTGATATTTCTGAAATAGTCAGGCATGTGCCGGTCCTCGGTATTTGCTATGGCGCACAATTGATGGCCAAGCAATTTGGTGGCCGCGTGGACAAATCCAATAAAAGGGAATATGGCCGCGCAAAACTCATGGTCACTGCACAAAATGAATTATTGGATCAGCCATTTTCCGGCTCACAAGTATGGATGAGCCATAGTGATTCCATTACTGTTCTGCCAGATAATTTTGAATTACTTGGGCAAACGGAAAGCATCCCTGTCGCAGCTTTCAGAAAAACTGCTGACAATAAAAATGGCTTATTTGGAATACAGTTTCACCCGGAAGTATATCATACAACCAACGGGAAAGGTATCATCAAAAATTTCCTGGTAAATATATGTCATTGTTCACAGGATTGGACTCCGGCTGTATTTGTACAGGAAGCCATTGAAAAAATAAAACTGGAAGCCGGCAACAGCCACGTGATTATGGCATTGAGTGGTGGTGTGGATAGTACTGTAGCAGCTACATTGATTCATAAAGCAATTGGCAATCGCCTGCTGGGAATTTTTGTTGATAATGGCTTACTGCGTAAAAATGAATTTGAACAGGTATTAGAAACGTATCGTCAATTGGAGTTAAATGTTCAAGGCATTGATGCCAAAAATTTATTTTACAATGCATTAAAAAGCGAAACTGACCCTGAGAAAAAAAGGAAGATTATCGGGAAAACATTTATTGATGTATTTCATGATGAAGCCCAAAAAAATAAAGATGTGGCCTTCCTGGGACAAGGCACTATTTACCCGGATGTCATTGAAAGCGTAAGTGTACATGGGCCTTCTGTAACCATCAAATCTCATCACAATGTAGGTGGCTTACCCGAAGCCATGCATTTAAAATTAATTGAACCGCTGCGGTTTTTATTTAAAGATGAAGTCCGGAAAGTAGGATTGGAAATGGGCATCCCGGAATCCATGATTCATCGCCATCCATTTCCCGGGCCGGGCCTCGGCATTCGCATCCTTGGGGATATCACACCCGAAAAAGTGATTTTATTGCAGGATGCTGATGCCATTTTTATACAGGCTTTAAAAGAAAATAATTTGTATGAAAAAACCTGGCAGGCAGGCGCCATTTTATTACCTGTAAAAAGTGTTGGCGTAATGGGAGATGAAAGAACGTATGAAAGTACAATCGCCCTGCGCGCAGTAACTTCAGTGGATGGTATGACAGCAGATTGGGCGCATTTGCCATACGAATTTCTGGCAGATGTTTCCAATCGGATTATCAATGAAGTCCGCGGTATTAATCGTGTTGTATATGACATCAGCAGTAAACCGCCTGCAACTATTGAATGGGAATAAAAGGCATACAAATTGCACTATTCCAAAAAATTTATGCATGATTCAAATCAAAAAAATATTTTTCTTCATTTTTTTTCTATGCATTGCATGCACTGTTCATGCACAAAATGGCGATGGCTTATCATCAAAAAAAATTGCGGTGTTGGTTCCATTTGATTTAGATTCTGCATATACTGGTTATAGTTACAATTTAGGCACTTTAAATATTCCGCATTATTTTATGCCCGGCCTTGATTTTTATAACGGTGTCAAGCTCGCACTTGATTCATTACAAAGAGACAGTATCAATCTTGATGTGTGGGTTTATGATACAAAAAGCAAGACAAAACCGGTAAGTGAAATCATAAAAGAAATGAACGTGATCACCCCAAACCTGATCATTGCTTCTTTTACGAATACTTCAGAACAAAAAAGTTTTGCTGATTTTGCGTTGCAAAATAATATCCCGATGGTTTCCGTTACTTATCCCAATGATGCGTATGTTCATGAAAACCCTTTCTTTATTTTAGAAAATTCAACGCTTCAAACACATGTGGATAGTTTGTATAGTTATGTTTCCAGGGTTTACCGCAATTCAAAAATTATCTACCTGACAAGAAAGGGTTATATAGAAGAAAAAATCAGAAAACAATTTACAAGTCTCAATAAAAAAGACAATAGCGTAAAATTTTCCATTACTGAACTCAATACAATTCCTACAACAAATGATTTGCTTCCCCTCATGGATAGTACAAAAGAAAATATTTTTATCTGTGGTGTATTGGATGAAGGATATGGTTTGAATTTGGTAAAATCTTTAAGCGCTGCAACAAGTTATAGAACGGTTGCCATTGGAATGCCCACCTGGGACGGCATTAAAGCGCTCACCTATAGCAATTGCAATAATGTACGGATCATTTATACTTCGCCTTTTTATTATACTTCCGGGATGCCTGCAGTAGATGCATTTAAAAAAACCTATAGCCGGCAATTTTTTTCAAACCCGGGAGATATGGTTTTCAAAGGTTTTGAAAGTACACTGTATTTTGTGAAATTATTTTTGAAGTACAATAGCGATATGATCAATCACTTGAATGATGAATCATTTTTTATTGTAACACATTTTAATTTTCAGCCTGTTAAATTAAAAGCGGAAAGCCAAATACCCGATTATTTTGAGAATAAAAAATTATATTACATCAATATGCTGAATGGTGTAATTACAGGCGTTCTCTGATAAACTGATTTTACATTTCAAAAATTTCCACGACGAAAAAAGATCAACGCAAAAAAGATTTGCCGGGCAACGGTTATGCTATCATCCTGCAATGGCTTCATAGCAAGGGTTTAACGCCATTTTCTTACCAGGAAGAAACATGGGAAGCAATTTTACTTGGCCAAAGCGGCCTCGTAAATGCACCTACAGGCTGTGGCAAAACTTATGCAGTTTTTCTCGGCGCATTGATGCAATTTTTTAACGAAGAAAATACTAAAAAAAAACTTCCACCAGGTATTCGGGTAATTTGGATTGCGCCTTTACGTTCCCTCGCCAAAGACCTTGCCCGCGCCATGCAGGAAGTGTTGAATGAATTAAAAATCCCCTGGCGCATTGGCATCCGCAATGGTGATACGCCTGTTGCAGAAAGGCAAAAGCAACAACGCAATATGCCGCAGGTGCTCATTATTACACCAGAAAGCCTGCATCTTTTATTGGCACAAAAAAATTATTCCTCAATATTTAAAGATTTAAAAATTGTTGTGATTGATGAATGGCATGAATTGGTAGGCAGCAAACGTGGAGTACAAGCTACACTTGCACTCAGCCGTTTCCTCGGAATGCATGCAATTCAAATATGGGGTATTTCTGCAACAATTGGAAATTTGCAGGAAGCAAAAGATGTTTTATTAAACAGCTTACATGAAAAAGAAAAACAAGCAGCCAAAATCATTACTACAACACTTCAGAAAAAAATAGACGTGCATTCAGTTTACCCGGCTGAAATTGAAAAATATCCATGGGCAGGGCATTTGGGAATAAAGCTTGCACAAAAAGTGGTGGATATAATTGATGAAAATAACGCGACACTTATTTTTATTAATACAAGAGGAATGAGTGAAACATGGTACCAGGTAATCCTTCAAATAGCGCCACACCTCGCGGGGGCATTGGCTTTGCATCATGGCAGTATTGATCGTAAGCTACGCGAATGGATTGAAGAATCTCTGCACACTCAAAAATTAAAAGCTGTTGTATGTACCGCAAGCCTTGATCTTGGTGTGGATTTCAGGCCGGTAGATGCAGTGATACAAGTAGGCTCTCCCAAAGGAGTTGCGCGGTTTTTGCAAAGAGCAGGAAGAAGCGGCCATGCGCCGGGTGAAACAAGTAAAATCTATTTTGTACCTACACACTCGCTTGAATTAATTGAGCTGGCTGCATTAAAAAAAGCCATCGAAATAAATTTAATTGAATGCCGCGAACCACGTATTCTTTGTTTTGATGTGCTCATTCAATACCTATGCACACTCGCAGTAGGAGAAGGTTTTAATCCGGAAATTATATTTAAAGAAATTCAATCCACTTATTGTTTTGAAAATATAACAGAAATGGAATGGCAACAGGTATTGTCACAAATAACCAATGGCGGCGTGGCTTTGCGAGAATATGATGAATTTAAAAAAATAGACATTGATGAACAGGGAATGTACAGGATTAAAAACAGGCAGGCAGCCATGCGGCATCGTATGCATATCGGAACTATTGTAAGCGATGCTATGATTAAAGTGAAATTGGCCAATGGAAAATTTCTTGGTGTTGTGGAGGAATGGTTTATCAGCCGGCTTATCCCGGGAGATGTTTTTACGTTTGCCGGAAGAAATCTTGAATTCGTAAAAATAAAAGATATGGCTGCACAGGTGAAATTTTCAACCTCAAAAAAATCAATAGTGCCAAGCTGGAATGGAGGCAGGATGCCGCTTTCAGCAAATCTTGGAGTATTGCTGAGAGAAGCCCTGCACAAAGTGGCTGCGCCGGGAAAAAAGGAAACCGATTTAAAAATGCTTGCACCACTTTTGGATTTACAAAAAGAATTATCCCATATTCCGGGAAATGGAGAGTTGCTGATAGAATATATCCGAACCAAAGATGGGTATCATTTATTTGTATATCCATTCGAAGGAAGATTGGTACATGAGGCAATGGCTTCTTTACTTGCAAGCAGGATAAGCAACACTCAATCAATAACATTTTCACTCGCTATGAATGATTATAGCTTTGAATTGTTGAGTGATCAACCCATACCGATAAATGAAAAAAATGTATACAGTTTTTTTTCTGAAGATAATTTAATTGAAGATATTCAAGGCAGTGTGAATGCCAATGAAATGGCCAGGCGTAAATTCAGGGAAGTAGCTACAATCGGAGGGCTTGTTTTCCAGGGCTACCCCGGTGAACAAAAAAAAGCGCGTCATTTGCAAGCTTCTACATCCCTTATCTACAAAGTGTTTGAGGAATACGATCCTGAAAACATTTTAATGCGGCAAGCTTTGCAGGAAGTATTTTTTGAGCAGATGGAAGAAGATAGATTGCGTGCTGCTTTACGAAGAATTCAACAATCAAAAATTATCATTACCACGCCGGATAAGCTTACACCATTTTGTTTCCCGGTGAAAGTGGATAGTATGCGGGAAACTATTTCTTCTGAGCAATTGGAAGACCGCATACAAAGAATGCTGCAACAGCAAACATAAACCAATCATACAACCTGCTACTTTATATTTGCACTAAAAAATTGGGCAAACCTTTTTATTTGGAAATTTGCAAAGAGGATTTATGGCTACTTCCTGAAAAAGCAATTTTTTGGCCGGCGCAAAAAATGCTGATCATTTCCGACCCGCATCTCGGCAAGGCAGGGCATTTCAGGAAATCAGGGATTGCCATTCCACAATCAGTTTTCCTGCATGATGTGCAAAAACTTTTTAGCTTAATTCAACATACACATTGCGAAACACTTCTTGTTTCCGGTGATTTTTTTCATAGCACGGAAAATAAAGAACTCAATCTTTTTACAAAATGGAGAAATGATTTTTCTTTTTTAAAGATTCAACTTGTAATGGGCAATCATGATATTTTGCCGGAAAAATTATATACACAAGTGGGTATTGAGTGCATTGAAAATGTATTGCATACTGAACCGTTTTTCTTTAAGCATGATTGTGCGGAAATAAATGATACAACCCAAGGTTATGGCTTCTGCGGCCATATCCATCCAGGCGTACGCATTTCTTCAAAAGCAAAGCAATCAATTGTATTGCCTTGTTTTCACTTTACAAAAAAATACTGTATTATGCCCGCATTCAGTGCATTTGCGGGTGCAGTTCCGGTGAAAAAAAATAAAAGTGACCGCATCATTGCAATTCCTAATTCATTGAAGTTTTAGCCGCTTTCTTTTTAAACAAATTTTGGGCATCTATATAATACACAAATTTTACACTGATTTCATTGCTGTGCGGTACTTTGAAAACTTGTTGAAAATTTTGAGAGTATTTTTCGTACGGGTAACCGGGGATATATGCATCTGGCCCGAGTGCATTTTTCCATGCAACAATCAACCTGCTGCCCAGGCGGAAGTCCCATGTAAAAAACATATCAATATTAAATGCATTAAAATTTTCATTCAATCCATCCGTAAAAGGGCGAGGGAGGTAGTTGCCATCTGGTAATACGTAATAAAATTCATGGTAAATTACTTTGCTCCAGTAATGGCGCGCCCGGAATGACAAATTCATCCTTGCCTGGAAATAATAATTGGCATTTAATGATGTGGTAAATTGAGTAACTGACCTTAAACCAATGATGGGCTCATCGGTTACTGCATCAGTAAATGCCCAACCAATATTTCCTTTATCGTATTCTTTTTCACCTTCAATTTCCACACTCAGTTTGGGGCTGAAACGATACCGTAATCCCAGGTCAACATTGTAGTATGGATCATCTTTTTGCGGGGATAAATTTGCATAACCAAAGCCATAGTTTAAGAATATTTTTTTCCGGCTATCTGAACTTCCTCTTATATTAAAAAATGTATATGGAGCCCTGTTCAAAACCCTTCCCGGTGTTCGCAATTCATAAAAATCGTGGTCGGAAAAAGGGTGGCTATTGATATTCAAAGTGGCATCCCAATAATTTTTAAAAATATGTGTAAAACGCCATTCCAATTCCAACTCACTAAATTTGAAAGGAACAAGCAGGTTCCTGTATTGAACTTCAAATTCATAATGCCGTTGATTGAATATTTTATCAGGTGTATATTGATTCCATGAAATGGATCCACCTGTTGTAAATTCATTCGGTGCACGCAGTATGCCCAAATCATTTGGATCGTAATTTTTTGATTCGATATTATTGAATACATCCCATTGCCAGGTGCCGCTCACTTTTTCAAAACTTGCAAAAGTACTGAAGCCATTATGGGGATCCAATCCTGTTACATAACTAAAGTACCCGCTTGTTTGAAAATTGTACATGTTCTTCTTATCAAACAATGACAGGTTCAAGGCGCTTACATTTGCATCGCGTGCATTTCCATTGCGTATGACATTCGTATTGGTAAACGTAATGCTGGAGCGGTTCTTCAGGGATTGATCCAACACGATAATATTGTAATTGGCAAGCGGTTCTGTTTGGTATTCTATTTTATTGCCTTTATCATCTTTGAATGTTGCATACATCGGTGCAGTAACTGCATTAAAAATACCAATACCCAAACCCTTTTCAGTACGCCCTGAAAACTTAGTAGCGTTGTATAATTGCGTTAAAGACGGGTTTTTTAAAATTGTATACCCACTGTCTACAGCAAGACTCAAGGCATCATAATATCCACCCGGAGTATTGCCTACACGGCGCGAATAAAATATGCCTGCTTTATTAAACAATTCCGTACCCTCTGTAAAAAATGGGCGGTTTTCATTGTAAAACATTTCATAAGGTGAAAGGTTCAAAACAATATTATCACTTTGTACCTGGCCGAAATCCGGTATCAACGTAACATCCAAAGTGAAGGCCTGGTTAATGCCATATTTCACATCCATTCCGCCACTGCGTAAAAAACTATTTATATCACCGGAGTTGGTAGGTACATTCCTGTAACCGGTAGATACATAAGGCAATAATGAAAGCCTTAATGGTGGTGATAAATTTTCCAACCCGGTGAGCAGCCCTTCCTGGCTAAGAATGCCTGCAACTTTGGGATCTACCGGGTTCCAATAAGATGTTTCATTTTCCCTTCTAATAAAACGTTTAAAGTTTAGGCCCCATTGCTGTATTTCCTTTTTAGCAAAACGGATTGCAGAGTAAGGTATTTTCATTTCAACAGTCCAGCCATTTTCAGAAATAACTACACGGCTGTCCCATACTGCATCCCAATTATAATCAGCGCCACCGCCAAAGTCATCATCATTATCACTTGAGCTGCTTGAAATTTTTGCATCACTTTGCACATTGGCTGAAGTAACTATAAATTGAAACGCATTTTGCTGATCAAGGTAAGTATCAAATGTAACCCCAAAATTATCAGCGTCCTGGAATTGCTCCCGATCTCTTTGAGTCAGTTGTTTTTTAATAAGCGTTGGATCATCTTTTAAAAATGCGCCGATATAAATGGCTTCATCCGTATATACAATTTTTACAGTGGTAGGTTGCATGGAAGGCTTGCCAAAGTCTGGTGAATTCTCAATAAAATTATTTGCTTCAGGTACATTCTGCCAGGCAACATCATCGAGGATACCATCCAATTTAGGAGGTGTTGCCACTTTTACTGCCTGCAATGTTTTTTGCTGGGCGAATAATGAAGTTGCCGGGAAAAATAATGCAATGAAAATATATTTTTTAAGCATATGCAGAGTTGGAAAGTTGAAGTTAAATGGTAAGTTTTGCAAATTTTTTAAAACATGATAAAAGGCAAAAGGCTTATTTGAAAAACAAGGTTGTTAAACACTTTAACGTATAAAAAATTATTTCAATATTGTGAATGAAGCAAGTTCCTTTTCCTTTCAAATAACTGAAAAAGCAATCCAAATAAAATCACACTCAAAGCCCCAACTACATTTAGCCACAAAAATCCAAGGCCGATAATATTTTGACTGTCCAAATAAAATAAAATGATGACCAACACTTCAGAAATGACTGCACTCCTGAAAACTGCATTGCCATTTATTTTCTTTATATAAAATGCAACCAAAAAAACACCCAGCATCACCCCATAAAATAATGAACCCAATACATTCACGGCTTCTATCAGGCTGCCCATTTTATTGGCAAATTGTGCAATGAAAATACTGAATATTCCCCAGGCCAATGTGTACCATTTTGATAAATTGTATTTTTTTACTTCGGCAATTTCCAATGGTACCGGATGCGGATTATGTTTTTTAAAGCGCAAATAAAAATCCACCATTGTACTTGAAGCCAACCCATTCAAAGCCGCAGCGATAGAACCCCAAGATGCGAGGAAAATTACAGCAATAATTAATCCTACTAATCCCACCGGCAAATGATCCACAACATACCTGATAAAAATATAATTGGAATCATTTGTATCAATAGAATTATCGGCATTTTTTAAAGTTGTTTTATAATCATTTCTTAAAGTATTGATACGGTTTGCTGCTTGTTGCAAACTGTCTTTATAAATTTCTTTACGCTGGTCATTATTTTGGATTGCACCGGCATATTGCATGGCATATTTTGATTGCAAAGCAGAAACTTTTTCAAATTCCTGATTGATCTGTTTCAACGTGTCCCCGGAAGTTGATTGGAACACTTTTTCAGGAATTGCACGATTAAAAAAAATCGGTGCATGATTGAACTGGTAATAAGAAAACAGCAGAGCACCGATTAATAAAATCAAAAACTGCATGGGTATTTTTACCAGGCCATTCATCAATAAACCCAACCTGCTTTCTTTGGTGCTTTTTGATGTAAGATAGCGCCCTACCTGGCTTTGATCTGTTCCGAAGTAAGAAAGTGCAAGAAAAAAACCGCCAATAATTCCGCTGATAATATTGTATTTATCTTTCCAATCAAAGCCTTCATTGCTGATACCTGTGGTTATCACATTTAATTTTCCCGAAGCGCCGCTTACAAATAATGCATCCGTGAAATGAATATTTTCCGGCATTTGATGAACGATATAAAAGCCTGCGAGAAACATAGCAGTAAATATTATTCCAAGCTGTAATTGTTGTGTATATGCAACTGCTTTTGCTCCACCGCTTACAGTATAAATAATTAATATTCCTCCCATGAAAATATTTGTCCAGAAAATATCCCAACCCAATAAGGAAGATAAAATAATGGAAGGCGCATAAATACTGATGCCGGTAGAAAATCCGCGTGATAAAAGAAATAATGCAGAAGTAAAAGTGCGTGTTTTCACGTCGAATCGTTGCTCTAAAAACTCGTAAGCAGTAAAGACTTGCAACTTTTTAAAGATTGGTACGAAGCTGATACTGATCACAATCATCGCAAGCGGAAGGCCGAAATAATATTGTACAAAACGCATCCCGTCTGTAAAAGCCTGCCCCGGTGCAGATAAAAAAGTAATAGCACTCGCTTGTGTCCCCATAATGCTGAAAAGCACCATATACCACGGTAGTGAGCGGTTGCTGAGAAAATACCCATCCAGGTTTTTTGAAGTACGGCTTTTATACATGCCATACAAAACAATGATGGTGAGCGTACAGAATAAAACAATCCAATCAATACTGCTCATGAAAAATATTTAGTGAACCATAAAAAAAATAAAATGAGTATTCCTAAAAAAAGAATCAGTGCTATATACCACCGTATCCATTTTTTTTTGATATCCCGGCTTTGATTTTCCATGGAAAATTATTTATGTGAGCATTGGAATATGATATTTATGTAAAACCATTTTTAATTGCTATTTATTTTCAGGCAAGGCTATAAGGTTTGCAAATAATTTGAATGCGCCATCAATTCCCGCCGGCAACTCCCTGAAAAATACCAGGCTTACATATACAAAATTCCCTTTGCCAAAAGGAGTAATAATGAGGCTCCCATTGGATTCCGGCTCATTGGCATCATGCATGCCAAAGATCGTTGCGTAATGCGGATCTGTTTTTTCTGCCTGGTAAATACTACGTTCCTGTATCCATCCTTCAAAATCTTTTTGCGAAATTTTATTCGGGTAATTCATCACTTCATGATGTGGCAATAAAAATTTCACTTCCGCATTTTCATCCGTTACTCTTGTACGACTGATGGTAAAGGGATAAGGGCCGATTTGAAAAGGTACACCCGACAATTGATTATTGGTATTGTATTGTACTATTAAGTTCCCTCCATTCTTTACAAATTGCATGAGCACTTCATATTTCCCCGGGAGCCAATCCTGCACATTATAAGCACGTACGCCTGTGATTACCACGTCGAATGAATTTAATTTTTGTAAAGTGATATCGCTTTCATGTAATACAGTAACCAGGTAACCCATTTGACGCAAAGCCGCTTCTACTTTATCACCTGCACCTTCAATATAGGCAATTCGTTTTTGCGCAATTACAATTTTTTCATTGGAAATCTTCAATGAATCTGTTGCCAGGTAATTTATATCAGGAATATGTTCATAATGGATGGAATGGATGCGTTTATTGAAAATTGTATTTTCACCATTATAATTTATAATGGCGGATGCATACAAGTGGCCATTGATATCTCCATTTTTCAATGCTGAAACCGGCGCGGAGAAAATAAATTGTTTTCCTGGTTCAAGATCAAGAACTGTATCAATTGACCATGCTATTTTTTGCCCATTGTATAAATTGATTTTCGCGGGCTTATTCTTTTCGTTGATGTGGCTTTGTATAGTTATTGAAATATTTCCAGGCTCGATAATCTTTCCATCCCGCAACATATTTGTGAAAATGATGGCAGGAGAAACCGCGATATCCAATGCAGGAATCACTGCAACCGGTTCATGCAATTCGCCCCTTGTAGGATCGGTGAATTTATATTGCAAAAGTTTTTCCAATTGAATATCTTGTCCGAAAATATTGAATGAATAGGTGGTAATAAATGGCGGATCATTTTGTGCTTTGCCAATCATTTGCTGATTGCTTACATCAAAACTTCCATGCGCCAAAGGTTTTTTTAACCAATAAGGTTGCGTGATTTCAAAATCATTTGGCACAGGCATTTGATGTTGAAATGAATAATTTTTATTTACCTCCATCGGTAAATTCATTGTACTGTCAAATTGGTTCAAAGTAATTTTCTCCAGGGTAATGGGTACATTGTTTCGTACAATTACCGCAATATTCATTCGTACGTTGCTCCCTGCAACTAGTTGTTCATTGTTGGTAAATGTTTCGGCAAAAATGCCACTACATGCAGCAATCAGGTTTGCCGTTTCCTTCAGTTTCTTTTTTTTCCAAAACCCCTCCGGCAGTGCAGCAATTGAAGAATAAAGTGTTACCAATTCTTCTACAGAATTTTCCGGGTGTTCAAAATTATAATTGTTGATAATGTTTTGTATGAGCGATTGAATTTTTTCACTCCCGGGGATTTTACTCCATGAAATATTTACATCATCAAGTAAATCGTGTTGAGCGGCAGCCCCACCTGTGCGTAAAAAAAATTCATTTGATTCACCTCTTTGTGCAGCTACGCCAAATCCCTGGCTCTTATGTTCACTGCGGCTTTCGGCTGCCATTTCACCATAGCTTTTTCCCAATAAATTATTATACCCACCCACATTTATTTTAAGCTGGCTGGTATCTGTTGTATTCAGCCCACCGAAATTATATGTGTTCCAAAATATCCTTTTTGCCTGCCAGGTGGTTACACCATCTTTTAATTGTTCGGGGAATTTATTGGGGTTTGCGGCATCTTCAAAAGCTTCATTGGCAAGAATGGATGAAGCGGCATGATGGCCATGGCCTGCACGTTCATCTCCCGGAAAACGGGTGATGATTACATCAGGCCGGAATTTCCGGATTACCCAAACTACATCACTTAAAATTTTATTATGGCCCCATGTTGCCAATGCTTCATCAGCAGTTTTGCAATATCCAAAATCATAGGCACGCGAAAAAAATTGCTGTGCGCCATCAATCCTGCGTGCATCCAATAATTCCTGAGTACGAATTAAACCGAGGTCAATACCCTGTTCATCACCAATTAAGTTTTGCCCGCCATCACCGCGGGTTAAGCTCAGGTAGCCGGTTTGCAATAATTTTCCTTTTGATAAATATGCGAGTAACCGTGTATTTTCATCATCCGGATGTGCAGCAATATACAAAACAGAACCTAAGACGTTGAGTTTTTTAAGTTGCAAAAAAATGTCTGCGCTATTATTGATTACAGGCGGCTGTGCAATTGCAATATTGCCTGAAACTACAATAATCAAATAAAAAATAAACTTGTATAATTTCATACGAAATATTTTTCTTTTCGTTACGAAATTATGTGTTGATACTTAATTAAGTGCAAAGGTTTTGATAAACGGAGGAAACATGCAACATTTAGATATGCCTCCTGTTCATTCGCTTGGGAAAAATTTATTCTTACTGAGCGGCAATTCTTTTATTGAATATGTATAAAAATGATTCAGGAAATAATTTTTCATTGAAAAAACTAAACCAAGGTTTATTCAAAATCATTCTAAGATTTTTTTATTCATCCAAAAAATCATCCAATTCCCGGCGATCTTTTTTTGTGGGCCTGCCAATTTTGCTCAATCTTTTACCTGTATGAAAAGCAGAACTTTCGAAGCCTGTTTTCTCCAAAAGTTCTGCAGGGGTAATGTCTTTATAAAAATGAATTGCTTCGGAATATTGTACCCGATGATTTAATACCCCACTTACTTGTATTAACCATTTTC